>JBJEFT010000025.1:0-2914 GCA_051874315.1 Candidatus Ornithomonoglobus sp. | reverse complement strand
AATATCATAAAGTCCTCTGCCTGTCATATAATCATAGGACTGCCTTAACTCTGTGTTTATCTGTGATAACACCTCACCGACAGCAGACTCCACCTCAGACTGTGACCTTGAAACGCTGCTCTCACCCAGGGCGGACACCGGCGCTATAAGCTTTCTTACAAGCGGCTGAAAATACTCAATCACGGCATCAGAAAATAATGCAATATCTTCATCCGAATAATCACGACCGTAAACCTCCTCATTCGCAAAATCAGCATAGTTATCATAACCCTGCTCCGCCGCGATCCTGTTTCTGAGCTGCACAAGCTGTATATAAATTTCAGCGCACGCGTCACTGTCACCGTAAGAAGCATTGTATTTACTCTGAAGCTCCAGCTCCTGTTTGCACAGCTCATAATATTTATCCGACGGCAGCGAATCGATATAATCCTTAAGCTCGTCCGCGTCGCCGAAAATATCCTCAAGAATATAATCATAATCACTCTTATAGACCTTTTCAATTATCGCCGCTGCCTTTTTGGAGGCTTCAAGCACCGTATCTGACGCTTCTATGTACTGCGCCGTGTTTTCCTCAGAATAATCACTGTCCGATTGAAGCTGCGCTATAGAGTACTCCTCCTGCGCAGCACACAAGCCGTCATACGCCGATTGCAGCAGGGACATAACCTCCGCCTCATGACCGTCATAATATACGACCGCTTCCAGCTCATCTGATATTGCGTCAAGCTCTGCGGTATCATATTTTTCATATTTAAGACTGTACCCCGAAGCCTCGCCGTACTGACGGCCGCAGTAGTATTGTGTATCGGAGGAGAACGCCGTAAGCTGAACAGCCGCAATGACCGCGGCTGTTATAATTGCAGTAGTTTTTTTCATATATAATTCACCCTTTAGTCCTCAAATTGTCATCTCACTTCGCCGCGACCGAGGTTACTATTCAGCTATTATACAGGTATCGGTCATTATCTCCGGCGCTCCGCACCCTTCTCACCGCCATGCGCCTCCGATAACAACCGATACCTATATAGATGAATAGTAACCGACCGGGAGATTTACTGCCAGCTGTAGGCGCAGGCAGCCTTAACAAGCTCTATACATGCGTTTATATCCTTCTTTGACGCCATTTCCGACGGGGAATGTATATAACGCGTAGGAATTGAAATTCCGCCCGCTCTTACTCCGCCGCCCGTAAGCGCGATCGCTCCGGCATCCGTGCCGCCGTCAGCCATGATTTCCGACTGATACGGAATTTTATTTGCAGCGGCAAGCTTTCTCAGCGCCGCGACAACATGAACATCACACATGACCGAGTTATCCATTATCTTTATTGCCGCGCCCTCTCCAAGCTTAACATCCATAACCGGACATGACGGAGTGTCACCCGTATCGGTTACGTCTACCGCGATCGCATAGTCCGGCATGATTCCGAAGGCGGCCGTTCTCGCGCCGCGCAGACCTACCTCCTCCTGTGTGCTGAACACAAAATAGAGATCGTTTTCGCTTTCCTTTATGTCCTCCATTGCCTTCAGAAGAACATAGCAGCCCGCGCGGTTGTCGAGAGCCTTTGATATTACCGTGTCGCCTCTCTGGTAAAATTCGCCGTCAAATACCGCGGTATCTCCTGTATTGATCAGCTTTTCGGCTGCCGCCTTATTCTTTGCGCCTATATCTATATATAGCTTTGAAAGCTCCGGCTTTTCGTTAAACGCCTTTTCCTCGGAGCCTATAACTCCGATCGTTCCGTTTTCAAAGCGTACTCTGCGGCGCTGAAGCTCCTTTACATAAAGACCGCCAACCGCGCCGAAGCGGATAAAGCCGTTATCGTCTGTATATGTCGCGATAACGCCGATTTCGTCCATATGCGCGTCAAGCATAAGCTTTTTTCCTTTTCCCGGTCTGCGCGCTATTATCGAACCGAGCGTGTCCTCGCTTACCTCATAGCCGAGGCGCTCCGCCTCCTCCTTTATTATATCCCTTATCGCGCTCTCTCTGCCTGACGGCGCGTCAGCCTCAGTCAGCCTTTTGAGTAATTTCATCTATGATCACATCACTTTCTTTTACAAATGAACAGCACAGGGCTGTAACAGCGTTTATATCATTCTTATTCATCAAGGACACCGGCGTGTGCGAATAGCGGCACGGTATGCCCGCAACCGCGATCACCGTTCCCGCCGAAGCGTTCACAACCGCTCCTGCTATTGTCGTCATAATCGATGAGGTCTTGTTCTGTATTTTTATCCCGCTGCGGACAGCCATATCCGCAACCGCCGCGGTAAGCCTTGTATCTGCAATGCTTGTCCTGTCCATGTATTCTATGACCGCGCCCTCGCCCAGCCTTGCTATGGGCTGCTCCGATTTATAGGTGTCTGCGGTTGAAACTGTATCAACAATAAGCGCGTAGTCCGGCTTTATTTTATATGCGGCCGTTCTCATACCTCTGCCCGGTATTGAGCATGGGATCTCACGCTGGGTTGAAAATACAAAGTATGTGTCATACGCCGGCGCCTCATCAAGCGCCGCAACAAGACATGCTGTACCGAAGCGGTCAAGCGCCTTGCCCTTGACGCAGTCGCCAAGCTCGCAGAATTTTGTGTCAAAGGTTATATAATCGCCCGGAGATACGCGCTTTAACGCCGCCTTTTTGTTCTTTGCGCCTATATCGATATAAAGCCCGTCTGTTTCGACCGCTGCCTCGCGCTCGCTTTTTTTCTGCAGATGTATCGCCTTCATGCCTATAATGCCCCTGACATCATCTCCTATGCGCACGCGCTTTGAAACAATGGTCCTCGGATCTATTGAGCCGACAGGCTTGAATTTTATGAAGCCCGTATCTGTGATCTCGCTTACTATAAAGCCCGCCTCGTCAATATTTGTGCCGATGAGTATCTTATATTTATCCGACATTCCCCGCTTA
>JBJEFT010000024.1:5933-11774 GCA_051874315.1 Candidatus Ornithomonoglobus sp. | reverse complement strand
GCGAGAAAGGGAAAATCATGGCCCGTATTTATCTCGTTCCCTCTGACGTGTATCGGTGTCGTGCTGTGCAGAATACTTTTTGTCTCACCGTCATTTTTTGCCGCATGGCAGGTACTCAAGGGGCTTGTGAACTTCGGGTCTGTTCCACTCTATGACGGCAGCGCGTATCCTGTGTATATAATAACGCTTATCATAGGAACAGCTATATGCTGGTTTGCGCCAAATTCGGGCAGAATACGCGAAAAATTTACGGAATGTCTTGAAAGCGGAAACAGCCGCGCATACATTATGATGGCCGGCTCGGCGGCGCTGTTTGCGATATGCCTTATGTCTATGAACAAGGTAGCGTCGTTCCTCTATTTTCAGTTTTAAGGAGGCGTCGGCATGAATAAAAAATTAATTATAAGCTTCCTTGTGATCGTCTTTGCGGGTACTGTTCTTATGGCGGGATTTAACTGGTATATGGATATTCACGAATTTTTCCGCGTCAGATCGGGAGTTATAACAAAAGCCGATTATGATGACGGGGAAATAAATGAGCGGATGCTTGCGGTTTACAGCATGAGGAATAATCTGGAGGGAACCTATGACGGAATAATCGTCGGCGGTTCAAAGGCGAGACCTCTTTCGGGTGAGCTGCTTAAATATTATACGGGAATGAATTATCTGTCGTGCACCGCTGCAAACGGCAACTTTGAATATTATGAGAATATAATCGATTATGCAGTTCGGCATCAGGGCATAAAACATGTGCTGCTGCATTTCAGCGGCGTTGAAACCTATACCGGACTGCAGCCGGACATAAATAACAGAGTTCCGGCGCTGCTCAAAGGGGAATGTGAATTAAAGGATTATGCGTATTACCTTTTCTGCAATATAGGTGATTCCTTCAATAAGCTGTTTGATGAGGGCGCGCCGTCCCCTGAGGAACGCTTCGGAACGGCAGACCATAAGGGGACAAGCCCCGATGATGAGAATAATATACATATTACGGACTATATGGCTCTGCCGGGAGGGGACTGGATAGGTGAGGCGCGTATGCGCTCGGCAAACATTACCGGCCTCAGATCATATTATGAGAAGATTGCGGGTATGGGCGACAGCGCAAAGCTTAGCTGGTGCGAGGATCACACAATGGCATTCTACGGCTATACCTTTGAGGATATTTTCAGAAAGGATAAATTTCTGCCTTATCTGGAGGACAACATCACACATCTTAAAAATATAAAGAAGCTTTGTGATAATAACGGTGTTGAGCTGACTGTCGTTATAGGCGGCGTATCAATTATTGAGCGCGCTAAATATGAATGCCCCGAATACTGGGAATACCTGCGGAGAATATGCGAGATCACGGATTTCTATGATTTCAGCTATTTCTGCGATATAAACAACAATCCGTATAATTTCTATACGGGAAACCACCACCTTGACACCATCTCATGGGTGGAGCTTGCGAGTATTTACGGCTATGACCCATACGGCTACGGAATACATATCACAGGCGAAAATATAAACGAATATCTTACGCAGCGCGCCTGCGGCTATTACGCGATGCAGGAGGAGCTTGAACGGACAGGCACATTGGAGCTGCCGGGACTGGGCGGGGAAAGTGACCTCACGGTTCTGCCGCAAAGCTTCTATGAGGGACTGATAAGCTGTCGTCCTTAAATTTTTTGACGCATTTGACTATTTTTCTTGACATTGCAGGCTGTTTTAGGTATAATAAATATAATGGGTGGAGATTGGTATTTCTGCTCACATGCGGCTTTTCCGGAAAAAGGTGGAAGAGTTTCCGGCCTGCCGATGCTTTACAATTTAATATATAGAAAACAACCACAAAAAATAGCGAGGTGGAGGCTATCTATGGGTATATCAACTGTTTTATCATTGCTTTGTGGTGTCGCGCTGTTCCTTTTCGGCATGGCTCTTATGGGAGACAGCCTTAAAAAGGTTGCCGGAAATAAGATGGAGACTATTCTGTACAAGCTTACAAATACTCCCGTAAAGGGTATTCTGCTTGGCGCTGTTGTTACGGCAATTATTCAGTCATCGGGCGCGACAACTGTAATGATAGTGGGCTTTGTTAACTCGGGTATGATGAAGGTTGCGCAGGCGATCGGTATCATTATGGGCGCGAATATCGGTACAAGTATTACCGGCTGGATACTTTGTCTGTCGTATATCGACGGCTCGAACGGCATCGCGTCAATTCTTTCTACAGCAACAATTTCGGCAATAATTGCGATTATCGGTATTGTTATCAAAATGGCATCAAAGAAAAGCGCATACCGCAGTGTCGCGGATATTATGCTTGGCTTTGCCATACTTATGACCGGTATGCAGATGATGAGCGGGTCGGTTGCTCCTCTGAAGGAGAATGAGCTGTTCGTAAATATGATTACGATGTTCTCAAATCCTGTGCTTGGCATTATCGCCGGTATTCTTCTTACCGTGGTGCTTCAGAGCGCGTCGGCTTCTGTCGGTGTTATTCAGGCGCTTTCGGCAACGGGCAATATTTCCTTTGCTGTTGCTCTTCCTATCACAATGGGTATCGGTATAGGCGCTTCGTGCCCCGTTCTTCTTTCGGCAATCGGCACAAATAAGAACGGTAAGAGAACGGCGCTTATCTATCTTCTGAATGATACCTTCGGTATGCTTATCTGGTCAATAGTATTCTATTCGGTGAATGCGTTTGCTCATTTTAAGTTTATGGATATGGTCATGTCTCCGGTAAGCGTTGCATTCCTCAACACAGCCTTCCGTATGGCTACAATGTTTGCATTGCTGCCGTTTATGAAGCTGCTTGAAAAGCTTGTGTTCTGGCTTATCAGGGATACGGAGGAGGACAAGGAAAATCAGGCGGATTTCAGCCTGCTTGAAGAACGCTTTCTCAATTATCCCATACTTGCGATCACACAGACGCAGACTGTTATGAATGACGTCGCAAAGCGTTCAAGAAAGGCGGTTTACCGCGCGCTTGGACTGCTCACTGAGTTTGATGAGGTGATATTTAATAAGGTCAAGGTCACAGAGGCGCTTGTGGACAAGTATGAGGACAGGCTCTGTACATATCTTATGAAGCTGACGGTGAGAAAGCTTACGCCTGCGGAAAAGCAGAAGGTTTCAAAGCTGCTCTATACAATAAGCGATTTTGAGTCGCTCAGCGACTACGCCGTTAATATCGGCTTTATTGCAAGCGAGCTTGTTGAAAGAAAAATTGAGTTTTCGGCAAAGGCGCGGTTTCAGTTAGGGATCCTTGCCGAGGCTACAAAGGAGATCGTTGACCTTGTGGTTGACGGCTTTGTTGAAAATGACTTTGCAAAAATAAAGAAGGTTGAGCCGTTAAGAGAGGTCATAGACATTATGTGCGACGATATAAAGGAGCAGCACATAGACCGCCTCCGTGAGGGAGTGTGTGTTCTTGCCGACGGAACCCCGTTTAATGACATTCTTTCCTTTGTTGAGAGAATAAGCGCGCACTGCTCAAATATCGCGGTTGCGGGAAATAAGCTTGAAACTCAGGCGTTTAACAGCTCGGGTTATCCTAAGGATATACGAGAGATAAGGAATGCCGAATATCTCGATGCGTTTAAATATTATGATAAAAAGTATGACATCAATGTTCCGATGCCGACATAATTTCATATAGTAACAGCCCGATGCGGATGCATCGGGCTGTTTTGGACTTCTGCCGTTATTTTGTATCTGCTTTTAGTGCCTGCGCTGCCCTTCGTCTTACGATCACATATGCGGCGGCGATTGCGGCCGCGGTGATGATCCAGCTTATCGGATATATCGCGACAAGGGTCCCAAACACGGGATATGAGCGGAATACAGTAAATACCCAGACAATTCTTATGCCGCATATGCCCGCTATGGAAATCAGCGCCGGAATGAGGGAGTATCCAAGTCCTCTCATTGAGCCGGAGAATATTTCAAGCGCCATGTTTACTACCTCAAACACCATAATTATTCTCAGCCGGTAAAATGCCAGACTGATGACCTCCGCATCAGTGGTATAAAGCTTAAGTATTGAGCCTCCGAAAATAATACATGCCGCGCATACAGCCCCGGTGCATATAAATCCCAGGAGCATACAGCTGCGCATTACCGAGGAGCAGCGCTTTATGTTTCCCGCGCCGTAGTTCTGCCCCGTAAAGGTTACGGCGGTCTGGTCAAAGGCGCAGAGCATATAATACGCGTATACTTCAAGGTTTATTGACGCGCTTGATGCCGCGACAACCGTTGAGCCGAGACTGTTTACCGATGACTGTATACATACGTTTGACAGTGAGAACACCATAGTCTGCAGTCCTGCCGGAACACCGATACGCAGTATATCCTTAAGTATTGAAAAATCAATTCTGAGACAGCTTATTCTGAGTCTGAGCGGTTCCTCCTCACGGGTGAGGAAGAATACAAGCAGCGACGCGCTTATAAACTGGGAGATTACCGTCGCAATTGCTACGCCCGCAACCCCCATACCTAAAACGATCACAAAGAACAGGTTCAGAATCACGTTTACAATTCCCGAGAATGTAAGACATATAAGCGGACGTTTTGTGTCTCCGCGGCTGCGGAGTACTGCCGCGCTGAAATTATACAGCATCAGAAACGGCATTCCGAGGAAATATATTCTCAGATATGTTGACGCAAGGTCGATTATATCCTCAGGTGTGGATATAAGCTGTAAAACCGGCCGCGTGACTGCGAGACCCACACCTGTGACAAACAGCCCGGAAATGACAGCTACCACAATTGCCGTATGTACCGCCGCGCTTATGCGCTGTGTTCTGCCCTCGCCGATAAGACGCGAAATAACCACATTTGCGCCTACGGAAATACCCACAAAGATATTTATAAGAAGATTTACAATAGGCCCGTTGCTGCCGACCGCCGCAAGCGCCCGGCTTCCGGCAAAGCGTCCGACAATGGCCATATCCGCAGAGTTGAACAGCTGCTGCAATATACTGCTCGCTGCCAAAGGGAGAGCAAACATAAGTATCTTATCCCACAGCGAGCCGCTCAGCATATCCATTTCTTTTTTCATTGTACATTATCTCTTTTCATTTTTTGTTATAATAATTATTATAATGCTTCGATAATTATTTGTCAAATGAAATATTCAACGGATTTTTAACAGCTTGCTTGACATAATATAGTAAATATGATATTATGTTAATAATTCTGATGCAGGAGGAAATGTACAAATGAAATTTATAGGAGAGTTTAAGGAATTTATAGCAAAGGGCAATGTGGTTGACATGGCCGTTGGTATTGTTGTAGGCGGCGCGTTTACTTCAATAGTAAATTCGCTTGTCGGAGATATTATCACTCCGGCGATAGCGCTTATCACAAAGCTTTTCCAAAAGGGAACAGAGGCTGTTGCCGGCGAGGTCGGCGCCGAGGACGCGGCAGACAAGCTGCTTAATATGTCAAACTGGATCATACCGGGCACCGAGATCAATATCGGTAATTTCATTCAGTCGATTATCAGCTTTCTCATTCTCGCGTTCGTGATTTTCTGTATTGTAAAGGGCATAAATACGATGCGCGCAAAGGTGGAAAAGACAAAGGAAGAAGCTGCGGCGCCTGCGGAAAAACCGGCGGATATTAAGCTGCTTGAGGAGATCCGCGACGCGCTTGTTAAGGAACGGAAGTAATGGGGTACATACAAAAAAGTGAAGAGTGAAAAGTGAAAAGTGAATAGTGAATAGTAAAAGCGCCGCATGGGAACACTATTCACTATTCTCTATTCACTATTCATTATTCACTTAGCCGCTGAGCGAAGCGAAGCGGCGCTTTTTGCTGTATTGAGCGACGCAATAAGAAGCCGCTTTA
>JBJEFT010000024.1:0-5833 GCA_051874315.1 Candidatus Ornithomonoglobus sp. | reverse complement strand
GCGCTTCTTGTTACCTTAACCGGGTCAACGATACCCATTTCGATCATGTTGCCGTATACGTTTGTAAGCGCGTTGTAGCCCTCACCTGCCGGGAGTGACTTGATCTTGTCAACGATTACCGCGCCCTCAAGACCTGCATTCTTTGCGATCTGCCATGCCGGCTCCTCAAGCGCCTTTAACACTATCTGAACACCTGTCTTTTCGTCGCCCTCTGTTTCGTCAAGGAGAGCTGCAATCTTCGGGAGTATATCAAGATATGATGTACCGCCGCCGGCAATGATGCCTTCCTCAACCGCTGCCTTTGTAGCTGCGAGCGCGTCCTCAATTCTGAGCTTCATTTCCTTCATTTCTGTCTCTGTTGCAGCTCCTACTCTGATTACCGCAACACCGCCTGCGAGCTTTGCAAGTCTTTCCTGAAGCTTTTCACGGTCGAAGTCTGAGGTTGAATTTTCAATCTCACCCTTGATTACCTTAACTCTGTCCGCGATTGCCGCCGGGTCGCCCGCGCCGTCAACGATGATCGTAAGCTCCTTTGAAATCTTTACCTGCTTTGCGCGGCCGAGCATTGATATGTCTGCATCCTTAAGCTCTAAGCCGATTTCCTCTGTGATAACCTGACCGCCTGTGAGGATCGCTATATCCTGAAGCATTGCCTTTCTTCTGTCGCCGAAGCCCGGAGCCTTGACCGGAACACATGTGAAGGTGCCGCGGAGCTTGTTGAGAATAAGTGTTGAAAGCGCCTCGCCCTCAACGTCCTCTGCGATGATCACCATCTTCTTGCCAGCCTGAACTACCTGCTCAAGAAGCGGGAGTATTTCCTGAATGTTTGAAATCTTCTTGTCTGTAATAAGAATGTACGGATCGTCAAGAACCGCTTCCATCTTATCTGTGTCCGTTACCATGTACGGTGTGATGTAGCCGCGGTCAAACTGCATACCTTCAACTATCTCCGAATATGTTTCGGCTGTCTTTGATTCCTCAACAGTGATAACGCCGTCTGATGTAACCTTTTCCATTGCCTCAGCTATTAATTCGCCGACTTCCTCGTTAGCCGCCGAAACCGCCGCAACTCTTGCTATATCGTTCTTGCCCGATACCTTCTGTGCCGATGCGAGAAGATTCTCAACAGCAACATCTACTGCCTTCTGGATACCCTTTCTTACGATCATCGGGTTAGCGCCCGACGCTACATTTTTGAGTCCTTCTCTTACGAGGGCCTGAGCGAGAAGTGTAGCTGTTGTAGTACCGTCGCCGGCAACATCGTTTGTCTTTGTCGCAACCTCCTTAACAAGCTGCGCGCCCATGTTCTCGAACGCGTCCTCAAGCTCAATTTCCTTTGCGATCGTTACGCCGTCGTTTGTGATGAGCGGAGCGCCGAACTTCTTGCCGAGGACAACGTTTCTGCCCTTAGGTCCGAGTGTGATTTTTACAGTATCTGCAAGCTGGTTGATACCTGCTTCAAGTGAATGTCTTGCGTCCTGTCCGTATTTGATTTCCTTTGCCATAATTATCTGCTTCCTTTCCTAAATTAGTCTACAACCTTTGCGAGAATGTCGCTCTGGCTGACTATCTTGTATTCCTCGCCGTCAACCTTGACCTCTGTTCCGGCATAGCGCGCTGTGAGGATCTTGTCGCCTACAGCTACCTCCATGGGAACTGTCTTGCCGTCTACTACCGCGCCGGGGCCTACAGCGATTACTTCCGCTACCTGCGGCTTCTCCTGCGATTTTGATGAGAGGATAAGACCACTCTTTGTTGTTTCCTCAGCCTCGAGCGCCTTAATAACAACTCTGTCTGCTAATGGTTTGATTGTCATGATAAATTACCTCCTGTGTTATATAGTAATTATAGTAATTAAAAGGCAGGGCCTTTCGTTTGCTTTTGATTTGTTAGCACTCAACGCCTTTGAGTGCTAACAATGTATATTATCGTCTTTTTACTGACTTTTTTCAACCTGTGAAATTATCAAAAAAAATAAATATTTCTCAAAAATTCTTAATTTTAGTTTAATTTTCTTTCGTTTTCATAGTCTGACCTTTTTTATGAATATTAACATTTAGTTCATAAATATAACTTATGATAAAAAGTTTTCCATGAGGGCGAGCGCGTCGGACAGGGTGTCAAAGTGAAAGCCCTCCTTTAACTCAGCAATGTCGGACGCGGGAAAGGACGCTTCGCTTATTTCATCGTTTGAGATAAGACGGCTGGTTCCGTTCTCATCAAGATAAAGGCGCAGCTCACCGTCTTCTAATATCACCCTGTACCGCGACGGAGCCTCCGTAGTCATTGGCAGAAGGGTTTCCGCAGGTATTCCCGTCGCCGTTACAGACGCCTGCGTTGTCATAAGTCCTTTTCCGTTTTGATAGCCTATACCTATTCCGACAGCAAAAATTGCCGCCGTTAAACATACATATGCGGCTATTGCAAGGATATTCCTCGGATTTGTAAGCAATTGTTTCATATTAATTTCCTCCTGTGAAAGTATTTGGTATTTAAATAAATTTTTACCTTTAAATAAAAAAATCATACTAAAACTATTGAAAAAAATACGATTTTATTATATAATATTTATGATTGTATATAACTATCTGACAGGAGGATAAGTGAATGGCAGATTATAGCAGAAGAAATCGCGGTTTATCGGATAACCGCAATAATGATATAGATGATTTTGATTGGGATGCATTTGACCGGCAGACCTCAAGGGACACAGGCGAATATCGTTCGCAGGAGCCCATACGCCGCAGACGTACCGAAAGCGGTACATCGAGAAATCAGCCCGCGGCACGCAGAGCTGCAGGCGATGCCGGCGCGCGCAGGGTGAACGGGCAGCGTGCGTCCGCAAGCGGCTCGTACGGCGGAGGCCAGCCCTCGGGCGCGAGAAAAAAGAAAAGAAAGAAGAAGCTTACCGAAAAGCAGATCATGTTCAGAAAGCGCGTGAGAACGGTTATTATCGTTGCTCTTCTGGTATGTATTGTAATATGCTCAGGTATGTTTGTTGGAATGTATGCCGCTGTTTCGCGTGAGATAAGGGATATGAATATAGAAAATCTTGCGCTTAACTATACGTCAACAATATACTATTATGACAGATACGGTAATGAACAGGAGCTTACAAAGATTCATTCCGACCAGAACCGTATATGGGTGGATTCAGATGCGATTTCCCAGACCTTCAAGGATGCTATCGTTTCAATCGAGGACGAGCGCTTTTATAAGCACAACGGTGTCGACCTGAAGCGTACTATTGGCGCTACCGTTAAATATGTAGCCGCAAAAATCGGCATAGGCGAGTCAAATTACGGCGGCTCGACAATTACTCAGCAGGTTATAAAGAATATAACAAAGGAAGATGATTTCAAGGCAACGCGTAAAATAAAGGAAATGATGCGCGCCATTGCTCTTGAAAGACAGCTTACAAAGGATGAAATACTTACGATGTATTGCAACATCGTATACTTTGCGAATAACTGTAACGGCGTTGAGGCGGCAGCGAGAACCTACTTTAATAAGTCGGCAAGTGAGCTGAATCTGCAGGAGGCGGCGTCAATTGCGGGTATTACGCAGTATCCGTCGGAGTATGACCCGCTTGCGCATCCGGATAAAAACGTTGAAAAGAGAAACACGGTTCTTTCAAAGATGTATGAGCTTGGAAAGATTTCTGAGACGGATTATAATGCCGCAGTTGCATCTCCGCTTGAGACCAGCAGCGATTACCGTGACGAGCAGCAGGAGGTCACCTCATATTTTGAGGACCAGGTTGTTAATGATGTTATAAAGGATCTTATTAATCAGAAGCAGTATTCGGAGGATTTTGCCACAAGTCAGGTCTATAACGGCGGACTTAAGATATATGCGACAATCGATACTGATATTCAGGATATTATGGAGGACGTGTTTGAAGATACGTCAAACTTCCCGTACGGCACATCAGCAGAATCCGCCATGGTTATTATTGATCCTTACACCGGTCAGGTCAAGGGCCTGATAGGCGGACTCGGAGAGAAAACCGATATACGAGGCTTTAACCGCGCTACTCAGGCTGTGCGTCAGCCCGGCTCGGCAATCAAGCCGCTGTCTGTTTACGGTCCGGCGATCGATATGGGCGATATTACAGAAATGGATATTGTAACGGACGAGGCTATCGAAATAGGCTATGACAACTGGAAGCCTAAGAACTCATACTCGGGCTTCAAGGGTGATATGACGATCAAGGAGGCTGTTGCGAGATCGTCAAATATTCCGGCAGTTAAGGTACTGGATACGGTCGGTCTTTCAAACTCCTTCGGATATCTTCAGAACAAATTCCATCTCTCAACTATTACTGATGGGGATAAGAACTATTCATCACTTGCTCTCGGCGGCCTTACGCAGGGTGTAACTGTTAAGGAAATGGCTGCGGCATACGGCGTATTTGTAAACAGCGGAAAATATATAACGCCGTACACATATACTCAGGTCCTTGACGGAGCGGGCAATGTGATTTTACAGAATAATATGAATGAAAGCCAGGCAATGAGTGAGTCCGCGGCATATATCACGGCAGATCTTCTTTCGGGACCTGTAAATCTTTCGTACGGTACCGCAACGCGCGCAAGGTTAAGCTGCGGAATGCCGGCGTATGGCAAGACCGGCACAACGGACGATGACTTTGATAAGTGGTTCGTAGGCTTCACGCCTTACTATGTAGGCGCGTGCTGGTTTGGCTTTGATTCTCCTTCATCACTTTCCGCATCGGGCATAAGCGGAAATCCGTGTGTAACTGCATGGAACCTTGTGTTTGACAGGATAAGTAAAAATCAGGATTATATGGAGCTTACGGTCCCGTCATCTGTAGTTCAGGAGGAGGTATGCTCAATAAGCGGCGAACTGGCAAATAACACCTGCGATGCTGTTACCGCATACTTTGTTGCCGGAACACAGCCAAAGACCTATTGCAGTAATCACTATAATATAAAACAATCCTCAGAATTTGAGGGTCACGGCACTGCTACCTCAGAGTCGGGAGCAGACACCGAAGCGGAGAAAGCAACTCCTAAGGCGGAAACAAGCGGCGGCGGTGAGGCAGGCAGCGGCAGCGCCGGTACGTCGGCAGATGTTCCGAATACCGGCAGCAGCGGCGCATCATCCGGCAGCAGCGGAGCAGCATCTGGAGGCGGAAGCGCATCAGGCGGAGCGGCATCGGGAGGCGCAGCGCCTCCTTATGGTGGAGGCGTACCATCCGGCGTCGGCGCACCGGTGCCTGAAAGCGGCGCATCATCCGGCGGCGGTGCTCCGGCGGCCGACAGTGGAGCAGCGTCCGGCGGTGGTACGGTTGATTCCGGCGCGTCAGGCGGAGTATCGGATGGCGGCGGTATTACGGCCGAATAAAAGAATACAGGAGTGTATTGACAATGGGCAATAAAAATAATAACGAAGGGCGCGAAATACCCGAGGATATGATTGTACTTGAGGACGATCAGGGCAGAGAGGTTCATTTTGAATATCTCGATTTGATCGAGTATGAGGGTATTGAGTACGCGGTGCTGTTTCCGCTCGATGATGACAGCAATCAGGTGGCAATACTGCGCGTAAACTCCTTTGATGGCGAAACGGAGGAGCTTTCAGGTGTTGAGGATCAGGATATTCTGGAGGCTGTTTTCGGAATGTTCATGGAAAGATACAGCGAAGAGGACGAATAGCTTTACGCAAAATCAATGAACAACATATAATTTTTTTCAGAAATACCCTGTTTTTTGCGTATAAGTATGCGAATATTATATGTATTGAATACAATCTGTTAGGGACTTGCGAAATGCGAATACCTGACTGCCATAAAAAGGTATAAGTCTAT
>JBJEFT010000023.1:0-2929 GCA_051874315.1 Candidatus Ornithomonoglobus sp. | reverse complement strand
CGAACAAGAAATAAAGGCGATATTCGTATTCATAACCGTGCTTTTTTCGCTGTTTCTGCTGCTTCCCATGTGCTTTGTTCTCGTGAGGTCGTTCATATGTGACGACGGCGGAGTAGGATTTCAGCAGTATGTAAAAATGTTTACATCAAACGGCTTTGCCCTGTCAGTTGCCCGCAGCTTTCTTGTCGCAGGGGTGAGCGGTGCGGTAACGGTTATTCTGGCATTCATACTCGCCTACACCGTAAACAATACAAATATACCGCAAAAGCTTAAAAAAGCCATTTCAACAATAACGGTTTTTCCGATGCTCCTTCCGACCATCACCTACGGCTTTGCCATAATTTATTCCTTTGGAAAGGAAGGTTTTATTACAAAGCTTATCGGATTTACCTTCAACATATACGGATTTAAGGGGCTTGTTCTCGGATATGTTATATACACGCTCCCTATAGCGTTTCTGCTTATAGACAATACCTTTAAATACATAGACAGAAAATTCGTAATCGTATCCAGAATTATGGGTGACAACAGGCTCAGCACCTTCCTGATAACCTGCATACGCCCGATGATCGGTACACTCGGAGCGGCTTTTATACAGTCATTCTTCCTGAGCTTTACCGATTTCGGAATACCTGCTGCGATAGGAGGCGAATTTAAGGTAGTGGCCACGGCACTGTATAACGAAATGCTTGGCTCCGTTCCCAATTTCAGCAACGGCGCGGTTGTGGCAATCGTCATGCTTCTGCCCTCGGCTCTGAGCATTCTGCTGCTCAATTATCTTGAAAAATATAATTTCAGATACAACACAACCTCAACGGTTGAAATTGACAAAAATCCGGCGCGTGACTGGTGTATGGGGCTTATATCCTCGGTACTGCTGCTATGTGTGTTGTCGGTGTTCGCGGTCATAATAATTATCCCCTTCGTTGAAATGTGGCCGTATAAGCTTAACCTTACAATGTCACACATAACATCACTGTTCACCGATTCGCAGATGTTTAAAACATATCTTAACTCCCTGCTAATAGCGGCGCTGACCGCGTTGTTCGGAACACTCATAGCCTACGGCGCAGCGCTTGTCACGTCAAGGAGCAAAATCAGCGGAAAATGCAAGCGTGTTATAGAAAGCATTGCGCTTGTAATAAACACAATCCCCGGAATGGTGCTCGGTATTGCCTTTATGCTCGCATTTTCGGGTACGCCGCTGAGAAATACAATCTTCCTTATCGTTATATGTAATATAATACACTTTTTCTCAACTCCGTATCTGATGATGAAAAACTCATTGTCGAAGATGAACGAGTCATGGGAAACCACCGCCATGCTTATGGGTGACAGCTGGGTAAAAACCATTGTCAGGGTCGTTACTCCGAATGCCGGTCACTCTCTGATGGAGGTTTTAAGCTATTATTTCATAAACGCAATGGTAACAATAAGCGCGGTTGTCTTTATAGTAGGCGCGCACACGATGGTAATCACAACAAAAATCAAGGAATTGCAGCACTATGCAAAATTTGATGACATATTTGCGCTGTCGCTTCTTCTGCTTGCCACAAATCTTGTGGTAAAGGGGATGTTCATGGTGCTGGCAAAAAAGAAAAAGAAATAAAGAAATGAGGAAAATAATTATGAAAATTTTAAAGAAAGCATTGATATTATCAGCGGCGGCTCTTATTGCCGTATCGGCGGCTGGCTGCTCATCATCACAGGATCAGGTAGTAATCTACACAAACGCGGACGATGAGGCGGTTACTGCAATGAAAAACGCGCTTGAAAGCAACGGCTACAGCGGACAGTACATACTTCAGACCTTCGGCACATCAGAGCTTGGCGGAAAGCTGCTTGCAGAGGGCAAAAACATTGAGGCTGACCTTATAACAATGAGTTCCTTCTATATAGACAGCGCCCAGGAGCAGAAGGATATGTTCCTTGACCTGACCTTTGATCATCCGACACTCAGCGAATACCCTGCCTATTACACTCCTATCACCTGTCAGGAGGGCGCGATTATCGTAAATACCGAGGCTCTAGCAAAGGAGTCGCTCCCCATGCCGGAATCAATAAAGGACCTTGCAGACCCGATATATAACGGCAAGGTATCAATCCCCGACATTGCAGGCTCCTCAACAGGCTGGCTGCTTGTTCAGGACGTACTGAGCGCGTATGACGAGGATGAGGCGAAAGCTATAATGACAGCAATTCTGGAAAATGTCGGACCGCATCTTGAAGATTCCGGATCGGGTCCGATCAAGAAGGTGCGCTCAGGCGAGGTTCCTATCGCATTCGGTTTAAGGCATCAGGCGGTACGCGATAAGAACGACGGTCTGCCGATAGATTTCGTAGATCCGGCTGAGGGTAACTTCTCACTGACAGAATCAGTAGCAGTTATCAACCACGACACTAAAACCAATCCTCTCGCAATGGAAATGGCAGAGTGCATAATCAAGAACGGAAGAGGAGAGCTTTTACAGACATATCCGACACCTGTATATGAGGGTGAAACCGCAGACGAGGCAGTAATCTCAAAGAATCCAAAGGTGTTTGATAAGCCGCTTACCGTAGAGCTTCTTACAGAGCACAAGGAATTTGTTGACGAATGCCGATAAGCAGAAAGGAACAGACATCAATGATAAACTATAAATTATTAACCCCCGGACCACTTACAACAACAGAAACCGTAAAGAGCGAAATGCTTGTTGACCATTGTACATGGGACGAGGACTACAAAAAAATCACAAGAAGCATATGTGCAAAGCTACTGGAGCTTGCGCATGTATCCGGCGATACATATACAGCAGTGCTCATGCAGGGCAGCGGAACCTTCGGTGTTGAGTCGGTTATATCAAGCATTGTTCCTGCGAACGGATGCCTTGCCGTACTCATAAACGGCGCATACGGCAGACGCATAGCGCAGATCGCCGCATATCAT
>JBJEFT010000022.1:0-2948 GCA_051874315.1 Candidatus Ornithomonoglobus sp. | reverse complement strand
AAGCTCTCCGGCGGACAGAAGCAGAGAATCTCGATCGCAAGAGTATTTCTTAAAAATCCGCCGATACTCATTCTTGATGAGGCAACCTCGGCGCTTGACAACGAAAGCGAAAGAGTTGTTCAGGAGTCGCTTGACCGTCTCGCCCACGGAAGAACCGTTCTTACGATCGCCCACAGACTCACCACGATAAAGAACGCGGACACAATTCTTGTCCTCACCGATAACGGCATTGAGGAGCAGGGCTCACATGAGGAGCTTTTAAGGAAAAACGGAATTTACGCGGGACTTTACAGCATGTATTCAAGCATGTAAGCCGTGCAAAGGAGTAAGCTATGATAGAAATAATTTCATTAATATTATCAATAATATCAACAGTCGGAGTTATAGCGGTCATCATTCTGACGCTTTCCCGCGAGGACAGCGGCGCCGACACTGAGGCAGTCCGCCGTGAGATCCGCCACGAAATGCAGAGCTTCGGCGCAATGATAAAGGACAACCAGCGTGACATAGGACAGATGCAGTCGGAGCGCTTTGAGGACATGAGCCGGGTCATAGCCGATACCGGCGCGTCAATCGACCGTCAGCTCACTGCGATACGCACCGAAACAAACGCAAGACTTGAACGCATGAGGGATGCCACAGACAGGTCGCTTGAAAAAATCAGAACGGATAACACAGCAAGCCTTGAACGGCTGCGCCGCGATAACTCAGAGCAGCTCCTTGAGATGCGTAAGACGGTCGATGAAAAGCTTCAGGAAACCTTAGAAGCGCGCATCACAAAATCCTTCAAGCTTGTAAACGACAGGCTTGAGCAGGTATATAAGGGACTTGGCGAAATGCAGGGACTTGCGCAGGGCGTCGGCGATCTCAAAAAGGTTCTCACCAATGTAAAAACCCGCGGTATCATGGGAGAAATGCAGCTTGGCGCAATACTGGAGCAGATCATGGCGCCGGAGCAGTACGCGGAAAATATCGCAACCGTACCGGGCAGCAAAAACGTTGTGGAATTTGCGATAAAGCTGCCGGACAGACAGGGCAATACCACATGGCTGCCTATAGACTCAAAATTTCCGGGAGATACCTACGCGGTCCTCGTTGACGCGTACGAAAGCGGTGATAAGGCGGCGGTGGACGCGGCGGCAAAGCAGCTCCGGACACGTATTCTTGCCGAGGCAAAGGACATACACGAAAAATATGTATCACCCCCTGCCACAACCGATTTTGCAATAATGTTCCTTCCCTTTGAGGGGCTGTATGCGGAGGTCGTAAACCGCGGACTTGTCGAGGAGCTGCAGAACACCTACAGAATTACGGTTGCGGGACCGTCAACCATGGCGGCAATGCTCAACTCGATCAGCATGGGCTTCAAGACGCTTGCCATAGAAAAGCGTTCCTCAGAGGTATGGCAGGTGCTGGGCGCGGTCAAAACAGAATTTACAAAGTTTGAATCGGTGCTCACCGCCGCGCAGAACCGTATCAATCAGGCAAACGCGGAGCTTGACAAGCTTGTCGGCGTAAGAACCAGAGCAATAAACCGCAAGCTCAGAACGGTTGAGCAGCTTGAGGAGGATAAAACCGATCTGCTCGGTATCGGCGATGCAGATTATACGGATGATTTGATGTAATCGGATTAAACCAGGGATACAGGTTTCCCTATCCGGGGTATAATAAATATATAATATTAAGAGGAGGCATAACCATGCAGGGTGAAGATTTATTGAAAGAGGCGGAGAATTATCGGAATCAGATAATTAAAGTAAGAAGGTATCTGCATATGCATCCGGGAACAGGTTTTGATATTTCGGATACGGTTGAATATGTAAAAAAGGAGCTGTCCGCAATAGGATTGGAGCCTCGGCAATGCGGAAGGGCAGGCGTTACCGCGCTTATAGGCGGAAGGAAACCGGGCAGAGTCTTTATGCTCAGAGCAGATATGGACGCGCTTCCGATTAAAGAAGAATCCGGTGTCGATTTCTGTTCGGAGAACGGGAAAATGCATGCCTGCGGACATGATATGCACACTGCCATGCTGCTTGGCGCGGCAAAGCTGTTAAAAGCGCACGAGGATGAAATTTGCGGAACCGTAAAGCTGATGTTTCAGCCGGCAGAGGAGATTTTTGAGGGCTCAGGCGACATGCTTGATGCGGGGGTATTGGAAAATCCCGATGTGGATGCCGCATTAATGATTCATGTTATGGCAGGGATGCCGTTCAAGCCCGGCACGGTAATTGTTTCGTCGCCGGGTGTCAGTGCGCCCGCGGCGGATTATTTTGAAATTAAGGTTCAGGGAACCGGATGTCACGGCTCTATGCCCAATATGGGAGTTGATCCTATTACAGCGGCAGCTCACATACTGATTTCACTGCATGAAATTCATGCGCGTGAGCTCGCTCTTGGCGAAAGGGCTGTTTTAACAATCGGCACTATGCACGCGGGAACGGCAGCGAACGCAATTCCCGATTCAGCCGTGATGGGAGGCAGTATCCGCGCCTTTGACGAGGAAGTCCGTGAATATCTTAAAAAACGCGTAACGGATATTGCGCAGCTGACTGCCGGAGCCTTCCGCGCAGAGGCTGAAATTACCTTTGGAAGCGGATGTCCTACTTTAGTAAATAATGGCGAATTGTCAGGCGAAGTTGAAGGCTATATGAAGGAGCTGTTAGGCGGCGGAGCATTTTCCGCTGCGCAGCTGAGCGCTATGCAGGGAACGTCAGGAGCATCAAAGACTGCCGGCTCTGAGGATTTTGCCTATATAAGCCATAAGGTTCCCTCGGTTATGCTGGCGCTTGCAGCCGGTCAGCCCGAAAAAGGCTATATATATCCGCAGCACCATCCAAAGGTAAAATTTGACGAAGACGCCCTTTCCGTCGGAAGCGCAGTATATGCCTATTCAGCATTCAGATGGCTGGAAGATCACAAATAAGAAATCACAGAAAATCGGGTTATGG
>JBJEFT010000021.1:0-11922 GCA_051874315.1 Candidatus Ornithomonoglobus sp. | reverse complement strand
GTGCTTGATATATCAACCCTCAGCGTTGTTGCAGCAGGACCTATAAACGGAATTGATGGATTATTTGTGTTTTAATAGGTATAATCTTGGGAAATTTATGAGTTTAGGTAAAAATATCGGAAAAAGACTTGATTTTTTTGACGATTTGTAATATTATATATAAGTAGGTACTTGTTACGTTAGGAGTGATATAATGGAATTTAATGAAACAATGAAAATTAATCTTGAGTTTGACAAGTCAAAAGAGGTTAGGGAGATAGTGTCAAAGGTGTATGATGCGCTGAAGATTAAGGGCTATGATCCTATAAGCCAGATTGTCGGCTATATATTGTCAGATGATCCGACATACATAACAAGCTATAACGGAGCAAGAGGACTTATCGTGAAGGTTGAACGTGACGAATTGCTTGAAGAGTTTGTCAAAACTTATATCAAGAATCTTTAAAAAAGAAAAATTATTCAATCGGGGATGGTCGGGGACTGTCCCTTATTTTAATTGAGGAGCATAATGAGCGGTTTTATATATTCTGATGACAACAAGAGATACCATACATGGAATTATCATCTGAGACATAAGTTTGGCTGTAAGGTTATGAAGCTTGCGCTTAACGCGGGCTTCACCTGTCCGAATATCGACGGCACAAAGGGCTATGGCGGATGTACCTATTGCTCGGGCGGAAGCGGAGATTTTGCCGGTGACCCGAAGGAGAATTTACTTAAGCAGTTTGAGGATATAAAGGAAATGATGCGCCACAAATGGAAGGACGGTAAATATATGCCGTATTTTCAGGCGCATACAAATACCTATGCGCCTGTAGATGTATTACGGGAGCGTTTTGAGGGAGTTCTGTCGCAGCCCGAGGTTGTGGGAATAAGCATTGCGACACGGGCGGATTGCCTGGGTGATGATGTTGTTGAGTATCTTTCGGAGCTTAATGAAAGGACATACCTTATTGTCGAGCTGGGCCTGCAGTCGATATTTGACGCGACAGGAGAGCGGATAAACCGCTGTCATACCTACAAAGAATTTCTTGAAGGCTATAACAGGCTGAAGGAGCGGGGAATAAATATATGCGTTCATCTTATAGACGGGCTTGGGGGAGAAACACCGGATATGATGATCGAGTCCGCAAGGACGGTGGGCGCGCTGATGCCGCATTGCGTAAAGCTGCATCTGCTTCATGTATTGCGTGGCACGGTAATGGCAGAGGAGCTTAAAAACGGGAAATTCCGGCTTCTGGAGCGTGATGAATATGTTGATATCATCGTGCGTCAGCTTGAGGTTCTGCCGCCTGAAATCATTATTCAGCGCCTGACGGGTGACGGCGCGAGGGACAGCCTGATCGGTCCCTTGTGGAGCCTGAAAAAATTTGAGGTTTTAAATGCTATAGATAAAACCATGGCGGCGCGTGACACATGGCAGGGAAGACTTGTGTAAATAAAATTCAGCGCATAAAGTTGACAAACCATTAAAAATAACGTATAATATATATTAAATCGCAGGAAAGGAGAATGCCTGATGCCTGAAATAATATGCAAAACCTGCGCGTACAATAAGCAGGTTCTTGAGGAGATAAAAAAGGATGCTCCGGATGAGAGCACTGTGAACCGGTTGGCCGATACCTTTAAAATTTTCGGTGATAATACAAGAATAAGAATATTGTGGGCTTTGTTTTCTCAGGAGCTTTCCGTTTCGGACATATCAGACAAGCTTGATATGAGCCAGTCCGCAATCAGTCATCAGCTGCGTACTCTGAAGCAGGCAAGGCTTATAAAGTCACGCCGCGACGGCAAGAATACGTTTTATTCTCTTGACGATGATCATGTTAAGCGGATAATAGAACAGGTTCTGATTCATATTAAGGAGAAATGACAATGAAATACAGTACAATAATATTTGATTTGGATGGGACACTGCTTAATACTCTGGATGATCTTGCGGCAAGCGTCAATTATGCGATGCGTGAATGCGGTTTCCCGGAAAGAACGGTTGATGAGGTACGGCGCTTTGTGGGAAACGGGGTGCGTGTTCTTATAAGACGCGCGGCGCCGGAGGGCATAACCGATGAGCAGTATTGGGACGCATACAATCATTTTGAAAAGCACTACGCTGCGCATAACCGGGATAAAACAGCGCCTTATAATGGTATCACAGAGCTTTTAAATGAGCTTAAAGGACGGGGATACAGTCTTTCCATTGTATCAAATAAAATTGATTTTGCGGTAAAGGCTTTAAGAGAAGAATTTTTTGACGGTGTAATAGATGTCGCGGTAGGCGACTGTGAGGATACTGCAAATAAGCCCGCGCCTGATATGGTACATAAGGCAATGAGGCAGCTCGGAGCTGAGCTTAGTGATTGTGTATATGTGGGAGATACGGACGTGGATATCGAAACCGCGCAGAACTCCGGGATGCCTTGTATATGCGTAAGCTGGGGCTTCAGGTCGCGTGATGAGCTTGTGGGCTACGGCGCGGAAATGATTGCGGATAAACCGTGTGATATTTTAAATTTTGTATAATAAAAAGTCCCGAAAGGGACTTTTTATTATACATCATTAATAATCACGGCATTCTGATACGGAACCATATTCTCGTTCCAGATATAAACACTGATCTTACTGTCAGCATCTGAAAGCTCAATAACCGCATCTTCATCGCCGGTAAAGTTATCCCTGTTCCATGAATGGAACTGACTGACACCGTCAGCTGAGGTCTCTTTTACTACAAGACGAATGCTCTTTGCTAAATCAGTTTGGAAGCTAATCAAGAGATTCGGCGCGCCGTCATCTGCATACTGGATTTCAGGTTCAGAAACATCTAACCCTGTATTAAGGGGTCCCACTGTTGTTACATCTGATGTATAGATGTCTTCTGATAAATTATAATACAGCTTGCCGTTATCGGAATAGCATGAATATATAGTTCCATTATTACTGTCCACGGATATAACAGATGCTTCTTCTGAGGTCATATCATATTCAATTATATCATATGCAGTGTTAAAATACAGTTTGTCGTCTGAAAAGACAAGTCCGGAATAAGTGTCGGCATACATCCAGAAACCGCTGTATGAATAAATGACCTCATTGTTATCATCAGTAAATTTGTTTAAGTTCGTCTGTCCTGTATACATATCATATGTGAGATAATAATAGCTGTTGTTATACTCAATCATCTGTGAACAGGTATCACGCCATGGAATGTCATTAAACTCATTACCAAAATCCAGATTTATTTCAGGATATGTTATATATCTGTCTCCGTCCCAAAAATCATCATGATCTTCACGCATCTTTGTATCACTTACAAGGAAGTATTTCATTGATGAGCCTGAACCGTCCGGACGGATGGTATCGTCCCATGTTACATCAATATGATACCACTTCGGTACATTACCGTTTTGCGGCGCTGCAAGCTTAACCAGATTCCATGTGTGATACGACGCTCCGTTTTGATCCACACTTGTAACAAATGAGGTCTCAATTCCCTCGTTCATGGCAAGATAATTAAACAAAATAGAATAGGTCTGGCACGCTACCGGTAAATTGTCAGCCATAAACCGGATGTTATTCCGCTTACAAGCATTTCCGTATTCATCATTGATACTGTTATCAAAATCATAGGAATAATTCTGAATAATGTAATCGTGAATATATATCAGCTTAGTTAAATCAGAGGTGCTGCGTCCGTTTGGAATGGAGGAAAGAATTTCATCAGTAAGGTTATCAAAGCGTTCCTGATTCATCTCAATCTCAGGCAATTCTCCATCAAGCAGAGCATAATCAATATAATAGTCATCATCATAAATATCCAATTGATAAATCGGATAGAGATATTCTATGATTTCCTCACCATCGGCATTTAGTGTTGTACTCGGATAGAAATACTCATACGTTCCTGTATCCGCAATCAGATAATATGAACGCGGAGAACAGAAGAGAAGAAGCTCATAATAATCTTCAAACTTACCGGCATCAATATTGAAATTTGTTATATCAATTTCCTCTGCAAAGTCTTCAGTTTCTGTACGGAAATAGTCGAGTAACTCCAGATTCTCTTCATCACTGAACACGCTAAAAAGACTATCGCTTTGCGGAATCGAAGTAATCTCCGAGATCGGGATTCCTGAAAAATCAGCATCCGCGATGTTTCCGGAGCAGATTTCGCCGCGAGAGGTTAAAGGCTCATCATCAGAGAAAATATCCGAAAAAGCCTGCCTGTCTGCATCAGAAAAACACATTATATTTCCTGCATACGTAGTTAATGTGTTTAATATAAAGAAAATTAATGTTGCTGATATTATTAATATAAAGCTCCGTGTTTTCATAATTATCACTCTTCTTAACATTAATTAATAATCTTCCTACATAACAATTATACCAAATTAATGAAGAGTTGTCAAGGGTATTTTGTGTACATATTTTCACTTATAATGAATATAAATAGAAATGAAAAAAGCGTTCAAGGAGGAAGTACAGATGGAAGGAACGAATATATACAATGACATTGCCAGGCGTAACAACGGCGATGTCTATATCGGAGTTGTCGGCCCGGTACGAACAGGAAAATCAACGTTCATTAAGAAGTTTATGGATACTCTTGTTATTCCGAATATGACGGATGTGTATCAGGCGGAGCGCACGCGCGATGAGCTGCCTCAGTCTGCGGCAGGACGGACAATTATGACGACCGAACCGAAATTCATTCCGAATGAAGCCGTGGAAATAGAGCCGGGCGATAACGCTAAAATGCGTGTCAGAATGATAGACTGTGTGGGGTACATAGTTGATGAATCGCTGGGCTATCAGGAGGACGGAGAGCCGAGAATGGTTACTACTCCGTGGTTTGATCATCCGATACCGTTTAACGACGCGGCGGAAATCGGAACGAAAAAGGTAATAACAGATCATTCAACAATAGGGCTTGTGGTGACAACAGACGGCTCCTTTTCAGAAATTCCCAGAGAGGGCTACGCAGGAGCCGAAGCGAGGGTAATAGCTGAGCTGAAGGCTATACATAAGCCGTTTATAGTTCTGCTTAACTCGTCAAGACCTGAGGCAGCCGAAACAAAAAGTCTTGCGGAAACAATTGCGAAAACACATGATGTAACAGTTCAGACAGTAAACTGCGCCGAGCTTTCCGGAGCGGATATAAATTCAATAATCAACAAAATCCTGCTGGAATTTCCGCTCAGTGAAATTGAAATACGGATACCGAAATGGATGAGGAGACTGGATGAGGAGCATGAGCTTGTAAAGGATGTTTACGGTATTATTCATGACGCTGTAGACACCGCGGAAAACATACGCGATATTGAGGCGGTATGTGATAGTCTTGGCAGACCGGATTATGTAAAAAAAGCGGAGTCGGACGAAATAGATCTGGGAACGGGAAGCGCGCGGATAGAACTGGAGCTGGTTGACAGTATGTTTTATAAGGTGCTCAGCGAGTCGGCAGGGCTTAAGATAAAGGATGATGAGGAGCTTATGAATTGTCTTACCGAGCTGTCGGAGATGAAGCGGGATTATGAGCACATAAGAAACGCGCTGGAGTCGGTAAGGCAGACCGGCTACGGCATTGTATCACCTACAAGCGATGAAATGATTTTAGAGGAGCCGAAAATTATAAAGCAGGGAGGACGGTACGGAATAAAGCTGAAGGCGTGCGCGCCGTCGATACATATGATGCGCGCCGATATTGAAACGGAGGTAAGCCCGATCGTGGGAACCGCAAAGCAGTCCGAGGAGCTTGTGGAGCATCTTCTCTCAACGTATAAGGATAATCCGGCGGAGCTATGGCAGTCAAACATCTTCGGCAAGACCTTAAATGAGCTTGTAAATGACGGTCTGCGGGGTAAGCTTGAGAGAATGCCGGAGGAGGCGCGCGGCAAGCTGCGTGAAACTCTGGAGAGGATCATCAACGAGGGCGGCGGCGGTCTGCTCTGCCTGATCCTGTGAGGTGTTGTATTAACGGAGGAGCGGTATGAAAAGGTGGTTGGTGTTGATTTTAACTGCAATATGTCTGTTATGCGGGTGCAGCGTTAACGGAGGGTATGATGTTACGATAACAAAGGAGGAGCAGGAAACGGATTATTCAACTGTATATGCGGAGGTGATAGCTTTCGGCGGTCTTGCGAATAAGGAGTATGAGGATGAGCTGAATTCTGAGCTTGAGGATAATATTTTTGATGCGATAGGAGAGTTTGACCAGCTGGCGCAGGAGAGCGCGCAGTCCATGCCGCCGGGCGTGAAATCGGATCTGCACATAACGCAGAATGTGAAGCGAAACAGCGGCGGGATAGTTTCATTTATCACGGAGAACTACACATATTTCGGCGGCGCGCATGGCAATACCGTGTGGTATCCTCAGACAATAGACACAAGACAGGAAGCGCCGCATAATCTGGAGCTTTCGGAGCTGTTTACCGATGACAGTTATATAGAGAGGATCAATAACCTCATCGACGTGATGGTAGCGGAGAATCCCGACGAATACAGTGAGCTGTGGGCGGAGCCGCATATAACAGAGGATACAAAGTATGAGTATTATCTTACGGATGAGGAGCTTGTTATATGGTTCCCGCCTTATGAGCTTTCATATTATGCGAAGGGATTTATCGAATTTCCTATAAGGCTTACAGAGCTGAGCGGCTTTTTAAAGGAGGAGTACAGAGCAGC
Organism: Candidatus Ornithomonoglobus sp.; assembly: GCA_051874315.1. GTDB lineage: Bacteria > Bacillota > Clostridia > UBA1381 > UBA1381 > Ornithomonoglobus. The sequence continues at coordinate 5,244 of JBJEFT010000021.1, read as the reverse complement.
AGAATAAAAAAATCCGCCTGCCCGATAAAGGACAGGTGGATTTTTTAGGTATTATTCGCCGAGTACCGCAAATTCACTTATGTGGCAGTAGTTCTTGCCCGGAACCGTGTCACCGTCGCCGTTATAGCGGACATAGCGCGCTGTTACCGCCTCAGGGAATATATACTCTTCAAGCTCTTCTGTTGTGGCGCTGTTCTTTGTCTTAGGCAGCGCTGTTGTCCAGCTCTTACCGTCGGTTGAAACCTCAATGAGGAACGGGTATTCTCTTTCGGCGCCCTTCCACATCGCTATCGCAACGCCTGTTACCGTCTGCTCCGAGCCGAGGTCAACCGTGAGCGTGTTCGGACCGTTTGCCGACCAGCGTGTTGTTAGGTCGAGGTCAACAGCGCCCGTTTCAAGATTTCCGTCATTGCCGCTTGCCTCTACAGCATAGATGTCAAGCTGGTTGGGGAAGAATCTCTCGCCCTCGTTGATAACCGTCGGAACAATTCTTGCCGGAACGGGAGCCGCCTTGATTGCCGCAAGCTTTGCCGCAGCATCCTCTGCCGGGATCGACTGCTCTGTGTCGCTTATCGTGATAAGCCCGTCGTTCCAGTATACGTTAAGACCGAACGCCTCTGCAACAACTCTTAACGGAACTCTTGTCACATCGTTTACGATTACAGGCGCTGTTTCCATGGTTTTGTAATATACCATGTATATATCCTTTAATATTCCGTGCGGATCGGCGGTCTGACCGTCATATTTTTTGAATTCATAATCTGCGCTGTCAACGGTCATCTCAATCTTATCCTTGTTCGGAAGTGTGATAAGCACTCTGCGGAGGGTAGGCTCCCATTCGACCTTCGCGTCAAAGGCTTCTGATATGAAACGGATAGGAACAAGCGTGTTGTCCGTTTCACTGAGGAACGGAACGACATTGATGTCGTCATTATCTATTCTCTTAGGAATACCGTTAATAAGCGCTGTGGGGCAGCCCATCGCAAGCTCAACATTTTTGCCGAAATAGAGATCGTCTATTGCCCAGCTCTCCTTTGGAAGGTCGGGGTTTGTGACTTTTGTACCGTTTTCGTTTATGTAAATCCGCGGAACCGGGATTGTTTCCGTGTCATAGCCGAGGTAGTAGCTTACATGTGTCGGCTGATTATAGCAGGTGTTCTGAATCGCGACATGGTTTCTGTACTGCGTATCGGAAAGCAATGTCGGGATCCTGTAGCCTGTCGGAATTGTCGTTGTAAATACGCGCAGCGCGCTTCCGTCCTTCAGCGGATAAATTGTTTCCTCTCTCCAGTCGCCGAATATATCCGCTGTGAGGGCGGGAGTTGACTTTGTATCGTTAATTGACGTGCAATCAGCGGCAACAAAGATCGTATCTGCCATATCCTTATCGGGATTCCACTTCTGAATATAGGTATTGTTCTGGATTTCACGGCCGAGATCGCCGTCCCACCATGCGAGGAAGTTTGCCGCCATTGAATATGTGTTTGAAATTACTGTGCCGTCTGCCGCTGTAAGCACTCCTGCCGCTGACCAGCCCTCCGCGCCGGGATAGCGTGGGTCAATATCGTCTGATGTGCCTCTGCCGTTGTCCTCGCCGTGCTGCGGCCCACCGTAGAGGATTTCGCCTGTGCGCGCGTCACGCATCTCATAGCTGTATGTCGCATATATATCCTCGTGGCAGGAATAAACCTCAAGTCCGGGGCGTGATATATCAAGATCGCCTACATGCTGGGCGTCACCGTGACCGAGACCTGTTGAATACATCGGTGTTCCGTCATGGTCAACAGCGAGAGCGCCGTAGATCACCTCATCCTTGCCGTCAAAGTCCACATCGGCAAGCGTAAGGCTGTGGTTGCCCTGACCGATGTACATATTGTCATAGTCCTTTGTGTCAAAGCGCCATTCCTCGGCAAGCTTACCGTCTGTCAGCGTATATGCCGCCATGACAGTCCTTCCGCCGAGCGGTCCTTCGGGACCTGTATAGTAGCCGCGGCAGAAAATTGCGTCAATTTTGTCACCGTCAAAGGAGCCTATTCCGGCAAGATAACGCTCCGAACGGTTACCGTAGCTGTCACCCCAGTCAGTGTGGTCATAGTCCTCGCCGAAGGTCTGCGGGTCATACGGAACTGTATCTATAACCGAGCCGTCTGTACCGTTGAAGGCTGTGAGATAGAGCGGGCCGGTAAGGTTCTTGCCGTTATTTAACGACGCGTAATCCGCATCCTTATCACCTATAACGGTTCCGTCTCCGGCAACCGTTCCGTCCGCCGTGCGGCATATCATTTCGGCTTTGCCGTCACCGTCAAAGTCATATACCATAAACTGTGTATCATGGGCGCCTGAGCGGATATTTCTGCCCATATTTACCCGCCACATTTTCGTGCCGTCAAGCTTGTACGCGTCGATTATACATTCGCCTGTAAAGCCCTCCGATGCGGCGTCCTTTGCGTTTGAGGGGTCCCATTTAAGCACGATTTCAAGCTCGCCGTCACCGTCAAGGTCTGCCGTTGAGCAGTCGCCCGGAAAATATGTATAGTCCTCGCCGTTTATCGAGTTTGCGGGAGGGGTATCAAGCGGAATATCAAAGTAATTGCTGTCAAGAATTGTAACCTCCGCGCTCTTTTCGCCCTCTGTACCGTTTTCCACAGGCGCAACAGCGTATTTGTCGCCCGCCTTTGCCGACACATCGGTATAATTGGTAAGTGAAAGCGGCTCCGAATTAACCTTTTTTCCGTTCTTATAAAGGTTGTACTTAACGTCAAGCGATTCGTAGCCCTGCCATCTCCATGAGATAAAGCCGTATCCGTCTCCCATAACAGCTATAAGACCGCGGTTAAGGTTTTCGGAAAAACGCTCTATATCCGGTCTTGCGTCAATAAGCGCCTGTGTTTCGGCAGCGGTTTCCACCGAGCCGCCTACCTTAAGGCTTGCGCCGACGGCCTCAGCCTCGGAGGCTGCGGCAAATGCCGGAGCCTGTGAAAGCATTGCCGCTGCGGCAATAATTGAAATAACTCTCTTTTTCATCTTTATCTTCCTTTCTGAAATTATATATTATTTTTATTTTAACATTATTTCGTAAGGATTTCAAGCAATTAATCAGTGTAATATAGTTATTTTAAAGAGTTTATAAATTCAAGAATACGGAATTTGATTTCCGTTTTTTCATTCTTTTCCGTTATAAGCTCATAGGTATCACTGCGCAGGGCGCCCTTCAGCTCAGAGGTTGTTTTTTCATCGGCGTAAACATTTCCGTCATCACTGACGCACAGCGGAGGATACATAACGCACCACCAGTTATGACCGCTGCCGCTGCCGAGAACTACTCTTACACCGTAGTATTCTCCGGCAGGGAGAGTGATGTTTTTATATGACTTTCTGGGAAAGCTGAACTTTCCGTATTCAGCATGCGCGCTGTAGGGGAGTCCGCATTGCAAAAGATAGCTGTTTGCTGCCGCCTCGGCTGTGCGTGTGAAAAGCTCCGTATCCCTTGCGCTTATATTCTGCACGGACTGGAGTATCTTATCACGCACCGCAAGCTTGACATTTTGGTCGTATTTGGAGTCGCTTTCGGCTATAATATGCAGCCGTATCAGCGAGCTGTCAAGGTCGTTCATCACATCGCGCGTGTATGTAACGACCGATATTATAACCGCGGTCAGAAGAATTATGGGTATCAGGATTTTTCTCATATATAAATGCTCCTTGTCAATATTTAAGTAAATAAATTCTTGACAAATATAATAATTTTATACACCCCTGCGCATACTAAGGAAAAACAGGAAAGGAAGTAACCAAAATGAAAAAAATAATATCCATAGTAACAATGTCACTTATGCTTATGCTGGCGGTGGTTGAATATCCGTCCGTGCGGGTATACGCGTCAACCTCGGATCTGCAGCTTATGGCAAGAGCGGTAAACGGTGAGGCGAGAGGAGAGCCTTATACGGGGCAGGTGGCTGTTGCCGCGGTAATACTCAACCGCGTAAAGCATTCCTCCTTCCCAAATACCGTGTCGGGCGTTATTTATCAGCCGGGAGCCTTTACGGCGGTAGCGGACGGGCAGATAAACGCGCCGATAGCGGCAGATTCGACGGTGTATAAGGCTTGTCAGGATGCGATGAACGGATGGGACCCGTCCGGCGGCGCGATATATTATTTTAATCCCGATACGGCGACAAGCTCGTGGATCTGGACGCGTGAGCTTATCGTCCAGATAGGAAAGCACCGTTTCTGTAAATAAGGAGGCGCGCAATGTCTAAATCAAATAAAATCTGCGCGGCGGTTATTGCCGCGCTTGGGATTCTGCTTATTATATTCTGCGTTATGTGGTACCGCTGCTACAGGCAGAACAAGGAGCTTAAGGTGTCGGTAAACAACAACTATGACCGCGCTTTCTTTGAGCTTACGGACTATGTAAGCGATATTGACGCTATGCTTTCAAAGGCGCAGCTTGCATCGGACCCGTCACAGCTTGCGTCAATTTCAAATGAGATATTCATGAAGGCGGCGGAGGCAAAGTCCTGCTTCGGTCAGCTCCCTACTGAGAACACCAATCTTGAGAACACCGCGAAATTTCTGTCACAGGTAGGCGATTACACCTATGTTCTGTCACAGAATATGATAAACGGAGCAAAAATAACTGATGAGGAGTATAACAACCTTAATTCACTGAATGAGTATGCGTCAACCCTCAGCAAGAGCCTTTCGGATATAGAGCAGAAAATATATTCGGGCGAGGTGTCGTTTAATGTTGCAGGCATCGGCGGCGCAACCTCGGCTATGGCGGCGGGCGACGAGATATTCAAGGACCTTGAAAATGTGGAAAAATCCTTTGACAATTATCCGTCGCTGATATATGACGGCCCGTTTTCGGAGCATATTGAAAACATGGAGTCATATATGCTTAAGGGCGCCGCGGAAATTTCAAAAAAAGACGCTCTGCAGAAGGCTAAGGAATTTTTAGGCGACAGGGGAGAAGGACTGCAGTTTGAAACCGAGACCGCGAATACTGCAATCGAAGCGTACAACTTCGGTAAGGACGATAACGGCAGCCATATCACCATAAGTATAACCAAAAAGGGCGGCTATGTGCTGTATTTCCTCGAAAATAAATCGGTCAGTACGGCAAACTATGATATTGACGCCGCGACAGGACTTGCGTACAGGTTCCTTATAAGCCACGGCATAAATGATATGACAAACAGCTATTATGAGGTGGGCGACAATATCGCAACAATAAACTTT
>JBJEFT010000020.1:0-2978 GCA_051874315.1 Candidatus Ornithomonoglobus sp. | reverse complement strand
GAATACAATGAGGCAAAGAACGGGAGGTTTGATTACAAGAGCAACACCGGCGCACCGGGAAGTCTCGGAATAAAAGGAAGCATGGATACAAGAGGCTTTATGGAGATAAAGCTTGCGGACGGTGAATCCATGCAGATAAGCGGCGGAGTAGTTGTAAAGCTTCAAGGCAGTGTGGAGTATACGCAGTATTTTGTTCCGGCAGTATACGCGGTATATTCTTTGGGCGGTGAGATAGGCGGAGAGCTTACATGGGAGCTTGTAAACACATCGGCGATTGATCCGAAAATCAATTTCAGCGGAAAAATCAGCGCGGGGCTTACACCGGGAGTCGCTATCGGCGCAGGCGCGAGAGCTATTATTTCCGGAGAAGTGGGACTTGAGGGAACGCTGGCTGCGGAATACAGCTTCCCGGCGAAGGAACTGAGAGAAGCACTCAGAGCGGAGCTTAGTGCAACCTTTTACGGAGCGGTATATGTTTTAAATCATCCGATGAAAATATCCAAGCCCTTTGCAAAACTCGAGCTGTATCCGGACTTCGGCTATGCGGAGGTAATGTCGGTTGACGAGCCGGATCTGTACACGATAAACCGCGAATACCTGAACACCATGTCGGTAATGGCCGACGAGCCGGACACTGTAAAGGCAAATCTTTACCCCTACAGTGATGTACAGACGGCAAGGCTAAGTGACGGGCGCGCGGTAAGGGTATGGACGGATGACGATACGGACAGAAATGCAATGGACAGAACCGCGCTGTATTACAGCATACAAAGCGGCGGCGTATGGAGCGAGGCGCAGCAGATAGATAATGACGGCACGGCGGACTTTGATTTTGCTCTCTCGGCGAGCGGAAGCAAGGCGGCGATAGTATGGCAGATCGCGGAATATAACCTTGCCGATGACGCTTCCCTTGAGGATACCGCGGCGGCGGTTGAGCTGAAATACGCGGAGCTTGACGGCAGCGAATGGAATACACCCATAAGCGTTACCGCCGGAAACAGCGGCTATGAATACAGCCCGAGCCTGTATTATGACGGCAGCGCGGGATATATTGTATGGATAGAAAACGAAAACAACGCGGCTCTGCCGGACTTTGACGAGATTGAAAGCGTATACAGCGCAAGCGTCAGAAACGGCAGTGTAAGCGCAAAGACGGCGGAATATGAAAACATGAAGCTTATCTACGGCACGGCGGCAGGCGCGGGCGGTATGACAGCGTGCATAGCCGACAAGGACGGGGATTATACCACAGAGGACGGTATTTTATACGTTGACGGCATTGAATGTCATGTAAGCGACGAGTCGGTTTCGGGACTGCATTACGCTGACGGCGGGTTCTGCTTCAGTGAAAACGGAGTTTTAAGGAAATCGGACGGAAGAAGCAGCTATGCGGGCGAGGTATATCCGGGCGCGGCGAATACAGAGCCGAGGCTTTTAGCAAATTCCGCAACAGGAGAAAAGGCGGCGGTATATGAGCTGCAGAACGGCTTTGTATCAAACCTTTACGCGTCATATTACAAAAACGGCGCATGGACAAAGCCTGTAAAAATAACGGACTATAACGAAAAGATACGTTCATGGGACGCATGGCTTGACGATGACGGAAGTATCGTACTGAGCGCAGTATTGGCAGACATCAGCGTTGAGGGTGAGGAGCTCAGCCAAAGCGTAAGACTTGTACAGCTTACAGCGGAGCCGATTGAAAACATAGCCGCGCTGTATATTTCATCGGACAACGCAATAGAGCGCGGAAAAACGGCGGAATTTAACATAGGTATAGAAAACGACAGCAGAGCCGAGGAGCTGACCGTTACAATTACCGGCGACAGGAGCGGCGAACTGTATACGGGAACGGTTACGGCGGCAGAGGTTATAGCGGTAAGTGTTCCGATACCGGAGGACTTCGAAAAGCAGACGATAACCGCGTATGTCACCGGAGCGGAAAACGAGAGCGATTTATCCGACAACAGCGCAAGCGAGGTATTCGGCGCGGCGGATTTGTCGGTTGAGCTGAGAGGCAGCGCGGTGTTCAGAACCGGCACGGTGAGCGCAGTCGCGGCAAACATAAGCTGTGAGGACGCGGAAAACGCTGTTGTAACGCTTAAAGCGGAGGATGGCAGCGTGATAGGAAGCGAGAGCATAGGAACTCTTGGCGCGGGTGCGAAAAAGACGGTAAAATTCACGCTTGACGAAGGCTTATACACCTTTGAGGGCGAATACGACAGCGCGCTTATCACCGCGGAGATAACCTCGGATACAGAGGACAGTGCAGAGTACAACAACAGCACCTATTACATAATCCGTCCGCAGAGCGCGCAGTCGGTGCAGCTTGACACAAGCAGCATAGGTCTTGAGCCGGGTGAGGAATATATGCCAAAGATAAGCGTATATCCGGCAGAGGTAACGGACGCTCCGATCTATATGACATCATCCGATGAGTCGGTAGCGGCAGTCGACGAAAACGGCAGAATTACCGCCGTAAGCGAGGGCAGCGCGGTAATCACATACATGACGCCGGGAGCTGTGATGTCGGCGAAGCTTACGGTGTATGTGCATGAAAAGGGCACACCGGAGATTACAAGCGTAGTGTATACCGACGAGAGCGGCGAGGATTACATAAGCGGCAGCGTGGACATTGCGGTAGACACATCAGCCTGTCTTGCAGAGGGCGAAAAGGCGCAGCTGATAACGGCAGCCTACGCCGAGGACGGAACGCTTTTAAGCGTAAACGCCTCCGCGGTAACGGCATCGGAAAGCAGCAGCGTAAGCGTATGGATAAACGGCAAAAAGCCGAAGCGCGTTAAGGTGATGCTCTGGAGCAGCCTTTCGGGCATGAAGCCGGTATCATACACGGCAGAGAGTGAATTATGACATACAAAAACCGGCAGCGGGCTTTATCCGCTGCCGGTCGTGTTTTACATTAAAATTATTGTTTAGCTGCCAACCCCCCTTCCGAAAATCGCTTTGCGATTTTCTCC
>JBJEFT010000019.1:0-2987 GCA_051874315.1 Candidatus Ornithomonoglobus sp. | reverse complement strand
CCCTGTCGTTCGTTGAATGACGGGGCGATGCCCCTTATTGAATATTGCGGCGATATAAACAGGAAAAGTATGTTATAGGAGAAGTATGTTATATGAGTAGTAAAATTACCATCATTGGCGCAGGAAGCGTAGGCTCAACAATCGCCTACACGCTTTCAAATGAGGATATTGCATCGGAAATAGTGATGATCGATATCAATAAGCAGAAGGTTGTCGGTGAGGCAATGGATATTGTGCAGGGCGCTTCCTTCCGTGACCCGATATCGGTTATAGCGGGTGGTTATGAGGATGCGAAGGATTCCGATATTGTTATTATAACATCGGGAGTTGCGCGTAAGCCGGGACAGACAAGAATAGAGCTTACACAGACAAATGTTGATATTCTTAAGAGCATAACGCCGGACATCGTAAAGGCGGCTCCGAACGCGTTATATATTATCGTAAGTAATCCGGTCGATATTATGACCTATGTTTTTACAAAAATATCGGGTCTGCCGGAAAATCAGATCATGGGCTCGGGCACACTGCTTGATACCGCAAGACTGAGATACGGCCTTTCGGAGCATTATCAGATAGCTCAGAGGAACATTCACGCGTATGTTTTCGGCGAGCATGGCGATTCCTCCTTTGTTCCGTGGTCGATGGCAAAGATCTCAGGCTGCTCTCTCTGGGAGTATGCGCAGATGATGAAGCGGTACGGAAAGGAATTTGAGCCGCTTGACGAGGAAAAAATGACAGCCTATATACATGAATCGGGAGCGAGAATTATCGAGAACAAGGGCGCTACCTTCTATGCGGTATCGGTTTCGGTGTGCCGTCTGTGCTCACTTCTGCTTTCGGCGTATGATTCTATCTCTACAGTAACATCAATGATGCACGGAGAATATGGCATAAACGATGTGTGTATCAGTGTTCCGACGCTTATCGGACCTGAGGGTGTACGCGGCAAGGTTCCCGTAAGACTTACCGATGAGGAGATAGGAAAGCTTCGTCACAGCGCGGATGTGCTTCGCGCAGTAATTGAAAAGATAGAATTATAATTTCAGAAAGGAGCAGCAATAATAACATGACATACAGTTATTATCCCGGATGTACCTTAAAGAATAAGGCGCAGGCATTGGATAAATATGCCCGCGCTTCCGCTGAGGTACTGGGCTTCGGATTAGAGGAAATAGAAGAGTGGCAGTGCTGCGGCGGAGTATATCCTCTGGGCAGCGACGAGATAGCGACAAAGCTTGCGTCAGTCCGCAACCTTGCCGCCGCGAGGGATAAAGGACAGGAGCTTGTGACGCTGTGTTCGGCGTGTCACCATGTGTTGAAGCGTGTAAACGACGACATGAAGAATGTTGAGGATATAAGGACGCGCGCCAACAATTATATGCAGCCTGAAAAGCCTTATGAGGGCGAAACGAATGTACTTCATTTCCTGGAGGTACTCCGTGACCGCGTAGGCTTTGACGAGCTTAAGAAAAAGGTGGTAAATCCGCTCAAGGGCAGGAAGATAGGCGCATATTACGGCTGTCTGCTGTTAAGACCGGGTAAGCTCATGGCGTTTGACGATCCCGAAAATCCGACAATAATAGAGGATTTCATAAGAGCGATAGGCGCGGAGCCGGTCATATATCCGTACCGTAACGAGTGCTGCGGCGGATACATATCGTTAAAGGAAAAGGAACGCGCAAAGGAGCTGTGCGCACAGATTACCGACAGCGCAAAGGGCTTCGGAGCGGAGATGCTCATAACCGCCTGTCCGCTCTGTCTGTACAATCTGAACAAGAGCGCGGGAGCAAAGCTTCCTATATACTATTTTACAGAGCTTCTTGCTGAGGCTCTGGGAGTAAAGGAGGCTGCGGATAATGAATAAAAAGGATTTAATGGCGGAGCAGATCCGCGAGATAAGCGGAGTAAATCCGTACAAGTGCATGAAGTGCGGCAAGTGCTCGGCGACCTGTCCGAGCTTTGACGCAATGGATATAAAGCCGCATCAGTTCGTGTCGTATGTGCTGAATAATGATATTGACGCGCTTGTAAATTCAAAGTCGCTGTGGCATTGTCTTTCATGCTTTGCGTGTGTCGAGCGCTGTCCGCGTGACGTAAAGCCGGGCAAGCTTATAGACGCGGCAAGACAGATAGCGGAAAGACAGCAGGGCGGGGATTACCTAACGCCCGATGAGATACCGGAGCTGCTGGACGAGGATATTCCGCAGCAGCTTTTGGTAAGCGCGTTCAGAAGATATAGGAGGTGAGCCGTTTGCAGAGAATAGGAGTTTTTGTCTGCCACTGCGGAAGTAATATCGCGGCGACTGTAGACGTTAAAAAGGTAGCTGAAATGGCTCTTATGGAGCCGGGAGTTGTTCATGCCGAGGATTATCAGTATATGTGCTCTGAGGCGGGACAGGCGAAGATCGCTCAGGCAATCGAAGAAAAGGGACTTACGGGAATCGTAGTCTGCTCATGCTCACCGAGAATGCACGAAGCGACGTTCAGGACCTGCGCGGAGCGCGCGGGTATAAATCCGTACATGGTAGAGATCGCAAACGTACGCGAGCACTGCTCATGGATACATAAGGATATTGAGGAAGCGACAAAGAAGGCAGTAATACTTATGAGAGCGGCGGTCGCAAAGGTCAACCTTAACGCTCCGTTAAAGCCGGGCGAGAGCAGAGTTACAAAGAGAGCGCTTGTGATCGGCGGAGGAATTGCCGGAATACAGACCGCGCTTGACATAGCGGATGCGGGCTATCCGGTTGATATTGTCGAGAAAACACCGTCGATAGGCGGCAGAATGTCGCAGCTTGACAAGACCTTCCCGACGCTTGACTGTTCGGCATGTATTCTTACACCGAAGATGGTTGAGGCATCGGCGCATGAAAATATCAATATATACACCTACAGCGAGGTAGAAAAGGTAACGGGCTTTGTAGGCGACTTCACGGTAGATATACGCAAGAAGGCAAGAAGCGTTGATATGGATAAGTGTACCGGTT
>JBJEFT010000018.1:0-2989 GCA_051874315.1 Candidatus Ornithomonoglobus sp. | reverse complement strand
GTAACTCGACTGTCAGGATTGGTCACAAGGCTTGTTCCCTGTTCGCCTGTTATGCCAAGCGTTATTATATTGTCGCCGTAGGTGTTCTCATCCGCGCCCATAGTCAGCTCATTGCCCGCCGGAAAATCACGGAATTCTACCATGGACAGCGCCTCTATATAGTCCGCGCTTATTCTGCCGTTGACCTCGCAGTCCGATGCGATCGGAGCCGCGGCAAGCTCCGCGCTTGTATAAAGCTCTGCCTCTCCGCCGATGGTCCAACCCTCAAAGCAGCTGCCATAGGCTTCTGTTGACGGGATATTGACAACGCTCTCTCCGTCAAGCACATACTGCTCGAACGAATACGAGCCAAGCGACAGCTTTACCTTATGATATACAGGAGAAAGCTCCGATGCGGCTGCCGCTCTTACTACAATATTATCTATACAGGTATCACAGCCTATTGACGGCGAGAGAAGGTGAATACATTTCCATGACTGCATGTTTGCGCTCATATTCGTCATACCGTGATAGTATTCCGTCTCACCGCCGAGCGAGGTTATATATACAATAACCGTCTTTGTATCAAAGTTACCGACAACCTTGATGTGAAGCCATGTATTTTCTGTAATTTCTTTCGTTGTAAATACCGGATCGGCATATCCGTCAATGGTCATGCCGCTGTCATCTGCGGTATTGTTTATAACATATAAATCAGAGCCCTTCGGGCGCGCCATTATAAACGCGTATTCAGCATTTGAGTATACGCCGTGATTTGCGTAAACAGAATATCTGGACTCAAGTAGCTCCAAATCGGACACATTCACGCTTGATGTGGATTTATAATCACATTCAAACACAAAATTTTCCGTTACCGCGCTCGGCAGCTCTACATATCCGCTGCGGCAGGTACCGCTCTTGCCCGAAACCACGGTCTGATATTTACCGATACCGCTTGTTGTATCGCTTTTTATTGCAAGGGTTCCGGCAGGCGACGTCCAGCCTCCTGTATCTCCCTCGCTGAAGCTTTCAAAATTCTGAGTATAAATAACAGCCGGCGGCGCTTCTGTCGGCGCAGGGGACGGGCTCGGCGCAGGGGACGCCGAAGCTGAAGGCGCAGCTGTTGCTGTGCCGGCTGTCACTTTCTTTTTGTCAAGCAGCGGCTTCATACCCGATAACGAGTCCCACACAAAAAGCTCATCATTTTCCGCAAGCTCCGGGATTTCCTGTACCGCCCTGCCGTCTGTGAAGATAAGATCATATGCTTTCATTCCTGTCAGCCTTCCGTCTGTGTCATGTGACGCTCTAATTAATACAGCGCTGTCAGAATCCGCAAGCGCAACGGAAACCGTGCTGCCGATTACCGAGATACCTTCTGATACCGGCGGCGCTGTAGGCTCTGTTACCTTTATATCAGCGCCTTCTACCGTAATATAATCAGCCAGAGCCGCGATTGAATATTCGCGCGTTATGCCCGATTCCGTTCCCCGCTTTGTCGCATCCTCGCTGTCAAGAGCAGCCAAATCCTTATAGGTATACGAATAATCGGTTGTTATATATCCGAGCTGCTTCATTCCTCCGGCGATGATTGCCGCGCAAAAAAGCGCAGAATGCTGCGTCTGGTGCAGCATATCACCCACATGGTAGTTATTCGCCGCCCAAGAGCTGTCGCCTGTTGCCTCGACTGCCGCGTCCTTATAAAGCATGGTTCCTTTGTTGAGGTCAATACACGGTATACCGCATTCCTTTGCAAACTCATACATATCGTTTGATGCATTGTCCGCACTATAGGTGAAATATGTTCTGTGCTGATATTTGCTGTTCCACAGCGGACTTACAAGAACAGACTGAACTCCCTTTTCCGCTGCCGCGTCAAACATCACCTTCATGCGCTCCTTCATAACTTCTACGGAGACAGCATTTGAGGAGGACACAGCGTCATTGATCCCAAAATCAACAAGGAACGTGTCGCCCTGCTCCATTCTGTAAAGAACAGCTGCAAAACATTCATCATACCAGGTGCCGACTGTCGCCGACGGCTGTCCCCAATTTGCAATCTTATAGTAATCCTCCGACAGGAATTTCCCAAGCTGCATACCAAAGCCCGTTATCATTATCTTATCGCTTTTAAGATCGTCACCGTCAGCGTCAATCGGGTAATAGTTTGCCGCTTCGCTGTCGCCCGCAATCCATATAATATGCTTTTTGTACTGCTCTGGCACTTTTACGATTTCAACCGCCGCAATACGCTCACTTGAACCGCTCACATTGCCGATTGTTATATCCGCCGAACCGTCCGAAATCAGCACCTGCGGCGCGTACATGAGCCCGCTGCCCGATGGTCTGTTCTGACCTCCGGCTGAGGTGGTATTATTGATGATCTGAATACCGTCATTATATACGTCCGCTCTCGCGCCGCCTATGCGCAGAATATTCATATCATAGCTGCCGTACGGCAAATCGATGTGAAGCGGCCTGCCGCTTACCGGAAGCGAGCCGTTTTCGTTTGTGTTATAGTTTATGCCGCTTATAAGTCCATAGCCGTTTTCTGCACTGTATTCCTCCGCCGCGCTCACATATCCGTCCATAGCAGTGCTTGTATAGCTGAACCGGTATACCGGCACTATTGTTACAGTTCCGCCCGTAGTATTGCTTACCCGGCCGTTTTCTGCCTTTACATCCGAATACGATTTATCAGGCTTGTACATTCTGTAGATATCCGCGCCGTAATTTACAAGCTGTGAAATGTCGATTTCACTGTCTGAGGATGTTATTTCATAAACGCCTGCCTTTACGGGAAGTGTCACTTCCCTGCTGTAGCCAAGCTTTTCAACAGCAAGCGTGAAGGTAAGCTCCGCTGTGCCAGCCTTATGCGCCGCTGCTGCGCCGTCCGCTGAAACGGATATAACAGAAGCGTCACCGGATCTGAAATCCTTAAGCCGCGCAAACTCCGTGATGTCATTGCCGTCCGTATCAGTAAGCTTTTCAAGCGTGAGCTTTGTTGTTTTTC
>JBJEFT010000017.1:0-2989 GCA_051874315.1 Candidatus Ornithomonoglobus sp. | reverse complement strand
CATAATATAAATATACGCATTTGCGTGTATTTATAAAAATCTGAGGTGGTTTATCTATGGTTGTTACATTTTGCGGACACGGAAAAGAAAAATACAACGATGACATAAAAAAGCGGCTATACAGCACAGTTGAAATGTTAATAAATCAAGGTGCTGAGGAATTTCTGCTTGGAGGCTACGGCGCTTTTGATTTGCTTGCGGCGCATACAGTAAAAGGTCTGAAAGAAAAGTATCCGCATATAAAGTCGGTGCTTGCTGTTCCGTATATCAACCGTGATTTTAATACGGACTTATATGACGGCTCCGAATATCCGCCTATTGAGAATGTTCCTAAACGATTTGCAATATTAAAGAGAAATGAATGGATGGTAAACAGGGCCGATGCCGTAGTCGCATATATAGCGCACGGCTGGGGCGGCGCGGCGAAAAGCCTTGAATATGCCGCGAGTAAAAATAAGTATATTATAAATCTGTTTTGCTGAAGCCAAACAAAAAATATCCCGGTCTGCATATGCCGCAGACCGGGGTAAATAAAGTTTATTTTTGTGTTAATAGAGGTCGTCCACATTTCCGCCGAAATACTTATATGCCTCCTGCATCTGTACATCAATGGTTGTTTCAAGTCCTTCAAAAACCTCCTTGAGCTTTATCTGTGTAGGAATATCAAGTACGCCTGAATCTGTAAGCGCGTTATCCTTCTGGAATTCTCTTATCGCATCGGCAAGATCGGTGTTGAATACATCATTGGCAAGATTGCCTATATAATAGCCCATAATAGATAGTCTTTCCTTTGCCGCGCTGACATTTGTTCCGCTTGAACCTACAGAAGCGGTATTCAGAAAGTCAAACTTAGTATATCCTGTGGTATCAATTTTCTTAGTGTAGTTTGAAACCTCAATGTCAGGAGTAAGACCTATATGATCTATTTCATTGCCTTTTCTGGTTATATACTGACCTATTGTGAGCTTGAAAACCATTCCGTTGCGTAATGAATACACACTCTGAATAACAGCTTTTCCAAAGGTCTGATTTCCAAGAAGTATGCCTGCACCGGAATCCTGGATCGCGCTTGAAAGAATTTCAGCCGATGAAGCCGTATTTCCGTTTACAAGAGCGACAATCTTAAACGGCGCGTCTGCAAGCTCGGAATAGTATGTGTGATCAAGAGTCGAGTCTCTGTATTTTACATCAACGATTTTTCCCTGCGGAACAATGCTTTCGGCAATTTTTGTTGCTCCGGAAACAAGACCGCCGGGGTTGTTTCTTAAATCAAGAATAAGCTTTGAAACGCCTGCATCAATTAATGAATTCTTTATTTCCTCAAATTCATCAGCTGTACCGGAGGCAAAGGAAGCTATTTTTATATATCCGACATTACCCTCGAGGATACCGCCGGAAACAGTTGAATTGTTTACGGCTGTTCTTGTGCCTATTATTTCAATCTCCTGACCGTCACGGAGAACTGTTATAGGCACTGTTGTTCCGATTTCTCCCACAATAAGGTTTCTGACCTCCGTCATGCTTAATCCGACAACGCCTATGCCGTCAACCTTGACGATTTTGTCGCCTACCCTAAAGCCGCTCTGCTCGGCAAGACTGTTTTCTTCAACAAATCCCGCGATTGTAACGTATTCGCCGTCCTGCTGCATAGTAATTCCGAGTCCGTAGAAGGTTTTGTTCAATGTATTATTGTATTCCACATACTCGTCATAGGTATAGAAATCCGAATAGTCGTCAAGGCTCTGGAGCGCCGCTTTAAGAAGCGCAACAAGCGCTGTATCACCGTTCTGTCCGAGGTATTCGGAAAGACCTAATTTCATTATATCCTCAGCGGTATATGAATCGTCAAGATACCTTTCCGCTATATACTGGGCAATCTGCTCATAGGCCTGATACTGTACGCTTGTTTCAATATCATCTTCAAGCTCTGCTTCCTCAGGCAGCTCTGTAGGCGCGGCTGTCACGGCGGCAGCCGTTACAGCGGAAGCGTCAAAGTCACTGACCGTTTCTGTATTTGAGGCAAGAACCGATGCCTGCACGGCAAATAAAGCCATTGATGCAATCAATGCGATAAGTTTTTTCATCAATAATCTACCTTTCTATCGTTATTATCATATCATTATACAATTTATCTCCGTTGGTCTGTAGCACATAGCCAAGTCGTATCGTGCCGCCGTCATCAGACAGACTGTGCTCTGTAAAGCGGGTAAACAGCCCCATTTTAATCACTCCATAGGGAGTGCGGTATGAAATTTCCGAATGCTTTCCCGGCTTATACTGCATATCCGAGCCGTAGTCTCCGACTCTTCTGAGCGTAACAGTGTCACCGTCAACCTTGAGCATGTTGGAGGCGTCCCCCGACTTATAAACTATATAGGCTTTCCCATTCTGCATACGAAAGGAGCCGCGGGCAGCTTCGGAAATCTTATCGGTATGACCGTCAATTGTCTGAGAGTTTACAACAGTGATTTTAAACTCGTTAGTATTTTTCGATGTCAATCTTGCTCACCTGTCCGTCGATTTTCTGTTCAAGGAATATACTGCCAAGCTCCTCAAATTGCTCAATACTGTCGCTTACAAAGAACTTATACTGATCCTTATCCGGCATATCCCCGTGGCGCAGCTCGTCCGTGAGCTTCTTTCTGAGAAACTTTGCAACCTCCTCCCCGGGGCTTATGAGCGTGACATCAGACCCCATAAAGCGTGAGATAGCGCCTGCAAGAAGCGGATAATGCGTACATCCGAGAATAAGCGTATCAACACCCGCATCGCGTATATCGGAAAGATATTCTTCAATCAGAAGGTCTGTTACCTTAGTGTTGAAATGTCCGTTTTCAACAAGAGGCACAAACAGCGGACATGCGCGCTCAAAGGTCTGCATCCGGCTGTCATATTCCTTTATGTATTTTGTATAGGCGCCGCTGTGTATAGTAGCCGAGGTGCCTATAATGCCTATCTTTTTGTTTTTTGTAGCGCGTACGGCCTCATA
>JBJEFT010000016.1:0-3025 GCA_051874315.1 Candidatus Ornithomonoglobus sp. | reverse complement strand
TCCTTGCTGGCAGCGTGATGTGAAAGCTCAATAACCTCGTCATTGCCCGCAAATATTATCTCATGGTCGCCGACGATTGTTCCGCCTCTTACCGCGCTGATGCCGATTTCTGTGCTCTTGCGCTTACGGCGTACACTGTGACGGTCAAATACATATTCCGCCGGATATGAAAGCGTTTCATCGATCGCGTCCGCTATTGCAAGCGCTGTGCCTGATGGCGCGTCTATCTTCTTGTTGTGATGTCTTTCAACGATCTCAATATCAAAGCTGCCCTCAAGAAGCTTTGCCGCCTGCTTTGCAAGCGAAATAAGAAGATTTATGCCAAGGCTCATGTTCGCCGAGAAGAACACCGGAATTTCCTTTGCCGCCTCAGTGAACTCCGCCTTCTGCTCCGCGCTGTAGCCCGTTGTTGCAAGAATAACCGGTGTATTTGTTTTTTTGCAATAATCAAGAATGCTTGTAAGGCATGACGGATGCGAAAAATCAATAACAACATCCGCTTCACCCGTGAACTCTCCGATTGTGCTTACAACGGGATATCCGTTCTTCTGTGTTGTATCAAGATCAACGCCGCAGACGATTTCGGCATCCTCGTCCTCTTCAACAAGGCGTGAGATTACCTGACCCATCTTACCGTTGCAGCCGTTCATTATAATCTTTGTCATTTTGTTTTATCCTTTCCTGTCAAAACGGGAGCACCAAAGATGTGCTCCCGGATTTAATGCGTTATATAAGGTTATACTTCTTCAATACAGCCTTCAGAGCTTCAAGATTCTTCTCCTCCATGTCTATCAATGGGAGACGAAGATTTCCGACATTCTTACCCATGAGGTTAAGAGCAGTCTTGACCGGGATCGGGTTGACCTCGATGAAGAGCTTGTTGCAAAGCTCAAGATAGTCAAGCTGCATCTTCGTTGCCTTTGCGCAGTCTCCGTCAAGATATGCCTGACACATTTCATGAGTTTCCTTCGGCATAACATTTGCAAGCACGGAGATAACACCCTTTCCGCCGAGTGACATGATCGGAATTATCATATCATCGTTGCCTGAGTATATGTAAAGCTCAGGCACCTCTGCGGCTACTCTAGCCGTGTATGAAATGTTTCCGCTTGCTTCCTTTATTGCAACGATATTCTCAACCTTTGCAAGCTCCTTAAGAGCCTCGATCGATATTGATACGCCCGTTCTTGAAGGAACATTATAAAGAATTATCGGTATATTTACCGCGTTCGCGATTGCCGTGAAGTGCGCAACAAGACCCTTCTGCGTTGTCTTGTTGTAATACGGCGTTACCTGTAAAAGTCCGTCAACACCGTATTCCTCTGCTTTCTTTGAAAGCACTATTGCGTGTGCTGTTTCATTCGAGCCGGTTCCCGCGATAACCTTAATTCTGCCCGCAGCCTTTTCAGCCGTGAACTTGATCGCAGCGAGATGCTCCTCGTCCGGCATAGTCGATGCTTCACCTGTTGTTCCGCATATTACGATCGCGTCTGTTCCGCTTGCAATATGCCACTCGATAAGCTCGCCCAATACATCATAATTTGTCTTGTTTCCGTCAAACGGTGTAACAATAGCTACCGCCGATCCGGTAAACGGTAATGTCTTTGCCATTATATAATCAACCCTTTCAATGATATTAGTCCATATAACCCTTGGCTGTAAGCAGCTCTGCAAGCAATACTGCTCCGCCCGCGGCGCCTCTTAATGTGTTGTGGCTCATTGAAACCATCTTGTAGTCATACTGCGTTGACTCTCTGAGACGTCCACATGAAATAGCCATACCGCCGTCAATCTCTCTTGCTGTCCTGATCTGCGGCTGATCCGGCTGATCCTTCTCTGTATATACATAGATAAACTGCTTCGGCGCGTGCGGCAGGTCAAGCTCCTGCGGAACCCCCTTGTAGTCTCTCCACATCTGCTCAATTTCCTCAACCGACGGCTTGTTCTCGCTGTCCTTGAAGGAGAAGAAGATCGCTGCTGTGTGACCGTTTGAAACCGGTACTCTGTAGGTCTGACACTCAATCTGAAGCTCTGTTGAAGGAACAATTTCGCTGCCTTCGATCTTTCCGAGAATCTTGTTCGGCTCAACCTCCGACTTATTCTCCTCGCCGCCGATATACGGGATAAGGTTATCCACCATTTCCGGCCATGTTTCAAAGGTCTTTCCTGCGCCTGAGATTGCCTGATATGTTGTTACCAGCGCATGGTCGATCGGGTACTTTCTGTTGATTACCGCCATTGCCGGAAGATATGACTGGAGCGAGCAGTTTGACTTAACAGCTATAAAGCCTCTCTTTGTTCCGAGTCTCTTTCTCTGCTCAGGAATAATTTCAAGATGCTGCGGATTGATTTCCGGAATGATCATCGGAACATCAGGTGTATGACGGTGCGCGCTGTTGTTTGATACAACAGGGCACTCAGCCTTTGCATATCTCTCCTCAAGAGCCTTGATCTCATCCTTCTTCATATCTACAGCGCAGAATACAAAATCAACCATTCCGGCGATCTTTTCAACATCATCCTGGGCGCTCATAACAACCATATCCGCAACCTTTGCGGGTATCTCAACATCCATGCACCACTTTTTGCCTACAGCGTCCTTATATGCCTTGCCCGCGCTTCTGGGAGATGCGGCAAGCACCTTTATATCATACCACGGATGATCCGCAAGAAGTGTGATAAATCTCTGTCCGACCATACCTGTAGCGCCTATTATTCCAACATTGTACTTTTCTTTCATTATTACCTTACCTTTCATAAAAAACTGAATATAGTAAAAAACAATAGCCTTCATGCTATTGCTCTTCCATAGACCCATGTTATAAGCGATAGCACTCCACCATTCGGTGACAGTCACAGCGTTATTAGCGATATGACCAGCACAGGGTCTGCGAAGCCCTGCACTTCGGCGCTTTCCCCTTTTGCCGTAATTCATCGAATTACGCATTTCTCCTTACGGCTACTCATGAATCGCGCGCCTCTACCTTTATTCTTATTGTACGTTACTATCTTATCACGCTTTTTA
>JBJEFT010000015.1:0-3028 GCA_051874315.1 Candidatus Ornithomonoglobus sp. | reverse complement strand
GATTTAAATACACAGAAAACCGAATCTTTCAGCGAAGAGCCAAATAATTCTCCTGTCGGCGCTATACTGAAATATAATAGGGATACAATCACAGCTGATAAAATATTTTTTGATGGTATGTATATATATGGGACAAGAATCAGAAATACTTCAGAAACGAAGGGGACAATTTTTGCCGCAAGAGTAACTTTTGATTTTGATGAGAACGGCATATATTATTATCTGGATGATATGCATGAAATACAGAACAGTTATACGTATCAATTCTTGTATAAAAACATAAGGAGCAAAAATGAAAA
The DNA here is from genome assembly GCA_051874315.1 of Candidatus Ornithomonoglobus sp. Classification (GTDB taxonomy): domain Bacteria; phylum Bacillota; class Clostridia; order UBA1381; family UBA1381; genus Ornithomonoglobus. The sequence continues at coordinate 2,729 of JBJEFT010000015.1, read as the reverse complement.
GGGTGAAGTATCATATACCCCATATCTGTATTTTGCGGATTCTAATGACAACGCGACAATAAAACGGGTAAATCTCAGCACATGGAAACAGAACTGGAATACCATTAACCACAATGCATATGATACAAATATTATAGAAATAATAAAAGATTCTGACGGAAATGCCATAAGTTATATTGACGGTTTTGGAATATCAGACGGCAACAGTAAGAATAGCGGATATATGATATATAATTATCATAATGAATGCGTAAAGCTTGCTGAAATAGATGAGAGTAATACTGCAGTTGTAAAGCCCCTTTCTGGTTCAATGCAGCTTGATGCCTTGTACGGAGGCATGATTGCGAATGATTTTGCCGCAGAAAATGAATATACGTTTTATTATATTTACTCAAACGGAGAAGGAGAGCAAAATTATATTAAAGGCATAACGAATATAACAGATACACCATATCAACAGAAAAACATATTCCCTTGTGACGACAATAATGATTATAAAAAAATAAGAAATATTGCACTTATAGATGGCAAGCTATACGGAAGAATAGATGATGGTGATTATACTGAAATACCACTACAAGAGAATTAACCCTGCGGAGCGGATAAATATAATCTGATCCGCAAGGCGTACAAGCGCATGGGGGATAAAACATAAAAGAGAGGAGATAGAATATGCCCGTATCTAATACAGTACATTCTTCATCCGGTTATATAATGACACAGGATCCGGTTAATGATGATTTCAGAGGCGGAGAGTATAACATAAAGTTAGAAGCATATATGAGTTCAAAGCTTGGGCAGCAGAGCAATACAAATTATGATAACTATTACATGGACGGTTTATGTGCAAAGAATTTCAAATTCTCAGACATGGAAAGACCGTTCGAGGATATCGTTGATACCTGTGGCATATTTGCCGCAGGTACCGGAATAACATCTGACAGAGCGTCAAAGCTTCTTATGAGATTTCTGGATGAAAAGAAGGATTGGCTTAAAGCCTCAAAAAGTGTGGGTCAGATGAAGAAAAGGCTAGCTGAAACTGTGTCATACTGTAACAGCAGTCTTATTGAGACGGGAGAGCTTGAAGGGGAAACCTTTGAAACATCCTTCGCGGTTGTCGTATACTTCAGGGAAAGCTTAATATATGCAGTATGCGGCGATGTTTCAGCAGTACATATGAAGAATCAACAGGCAAGAAGGCTTAGGTCGCAGTGCGGCAATCTCGGGATTGCGCCTTACATTCAGCCCTTTATAGGGAAATGCGAATTCGGAACGGAGGACAGGCTCATTCTGCTTTCAAAGGGAGCTTTTGCCGACAGCACACCGGAGGAGATATGCTATCAGATTATCGGAAAGAGCTATCCTAAGGATATAGCGAATGGAATTATCGAACGCGTAAGCTATATAAATCCGCAGGATACAACCTGTATGGCAGTAGCGGCAGACCCGGCAAAGGGAATACATACACGAACTCTTGTTATTGCCATCATATGTCTGCTTATAACTTTACTGAATATTTTGATTTTGATTTTGAACGAGTGAGGTGATACAGATGCAACTGCTGAATATTTTAAGGAATGCCGAGCCGCTGTGCGGAGAATGGTATATAAAAGCATATATAGATCGCCGCAAATGCTTTGATATCTACACTGTGGAGAACAGAGCGGGGCATATTGCCGGAATGAAGGTAATCGTTCTGCCGGAAGGGAAGGATGCCAGCGCCTTTTTTACAATTCTGGAAAAGGTCATGGCACTGGGAAGGGAAAACGAGAGCATACTGAAGCTTTACGGCTATGGTTCTGCAAAAACGGAAAATAACCGTTTAGTAATTTATGTGATTCATGAGAAGGCGGAGCCTATAGAGGACATGCTTAAAAAGACAAGGCTTAATTCCAGTATTATTATCTCAATAGCACACGATGCCGCGGAAGCATTGCAGGCATGCGAAAAGATGGGTATTTATCACGGCGATATATCATACGGAAATATATACTGTGACAGAGGGAAATATAAGATAGGATGCTTCGGCGAGGCAGAGCTTCTCTCGAATGCAGGAATATCGGATAAAGAGAATACAAATTACTGTATAGCCCCCGAGCGGCGGAACGGCAGCGGTGACATAAGGAGCGATATTTATTCTCTCGGTATTATTGTGTATGGACTGTATAACTTTGGCAGACTTCCGTTTGTTCCGTCAAAGGATGAGAGGTTTATACTGCCGAAAGCTGCCGAAGAGACTGCTTTTGAAAAAAGAATGAGTGCGGATAACGATGTATTTCCGAACCCATTATATGCAGAGACGGCAGTGATCGAGTTTATAAATAAATGCTGTGCGTTCGCACCTGAGAACAGATATGATTCCGCTGAACAATTAATTGAGGCGGCAGAACTTATAAGGAAGAGTATTAATACCGGAAGAAATATCGAATATCCGAATTTTAACGCGGTCAGTACCGAAGAGAGACAGGAGGTCAGAGATATGTACATAGAGGACGAATCCGAGCGCGAAACGGAAGGAAGAAGATCGCCTGAGGTGCGAAATACCGCCGAGGAAGAAGATAAAAATAATTTTACCATGGGTGCGCAGGCGGTTTATACAGAAACCATGCGCCGCATCCGCGATAATCGCCACAGGCAGGTGGATGAGTCTGTTTTGCAGGATATAGAAAGAACAGAGCAAAGACTCGCAAAGAAGTATGGTGTTGATTCGCCGCAATACAGAAAATTTA
>JBJEFT010000014.1:0-3036 GCA_051874315.1 Candidatus Ornithomonoglobus sp. | reverse complement strand
AGAAAACGCAAAAGCATTTCGACACGGCAACAAAACAAGTACAAAACATTTATTCTCAAATTTAATAAAGTGTGGCTGCTGCGGTTTTTCGTATCGTAGATATATTAGAAATTATTCTCCTAATACACCGCCGAAAATATGGTGGACTTGCTCAAAGAGAAGTGCCTATGGAACAGGTCGCTGCGAATCTGAATATATGAGAGTTAATGAGGATTGGTTAATAGATTCACTAAACAAGGTATTCAATTTATTAATAGAAGATAAGGATAGCTTCTTTAATATGGTTGAAACTAAATGCAATAGTGTTATAAAAGAATACGTTAGAAATACCAGTCAATTTACGATAGAAGATGTTGAAGAAGAATTGTCTGAACTCAAAGAACAGCGAGAGAATTTAAAAACACTTGCAGTAAAGGGTTTAATTACAATGGAGGAAGCCGAATATGATATGCGTCCCATTAACGCCCAGATTGAGCAGTTAAATTTTAAACTTAATGAAGCAGATAAGACAAAGGAAATAACTCAAAAAGTAAAACAAAATATTAAAACATTTTTTGATACATTCTCTACGTTTCATTTAACAGAGGAATTATCAAATGCGGAATTGAAAAAGGTTATCAAAGAGATACGGGTAGTATCGAGAGATGAGATATATGTGTACTTCAATATTAGCGAGGATATTGAGGGATTGAATTTCCCTATCAATATATCTGAAATCTTTGAGATTGATAACCGTAAAAAAGGGGAGCATAAAACCAACACCGATTACGAACACGCTCCATAAGGACGTCCACGAAAGACTGCTCAGAATCAACCGCGAGCTGTACCGCGAATGCCGGGCAATTCTCGAAAAGAACAAGGCGGAACGCCACATCCGCGGCGGAATGGCGACACGTGAAAAATATCTCCGTCAGCATACCGGCCTGCGCTGACAGTGAAAGGTATATATTTTTGGTATATATTTTTTACCTTTAATTTACACAATCATGCTTGCATTCTGCACAAAAATATGCTATACTAAAGGTTGAAAGGTTGTGTAATTATGCTGATAGAAACTATGAGTGATCATGATATGCGGCTTGCGATGCTGCCGTATGCCAGCGCGCTCAAGGTCGTGAATATGTACGCCGAAACGATTATGGAGGAGCTGTACGCAAACAAGCATTCCAATCCGGTTGAACACATCAAATCACGCCTGAAGCGCCCCAGCTCCATTGCGCACAAGCTTGAAAAAAAAGGCTATGAGCCGACAATGGAAAACGCGCTGAAATATATAGACGATATTGCGGGAGTAAGAATTGTCTGCCTGTTCCCCGACGATATTTATAAAATAGCCAATGTCATACAGAATTTTAAAAACATACGGGTATGCCGTATAAAGGACTACATAAAGGTGCCCAAACAGAACGGCTACAGAAGCTACCATATGCTCATTGAGGTGCCTATCCGTCTGCTGGATCATGAGGAATGGGTAAAGGTGGAGATCCAGCTCAGAACGGTAGCTATGGATTCATGGGCAAGCATGGAGCATAAGATCCGATATAAGCAGATCAAGGATATTCCCGACACCGTAAGCTGCCGTCTCCTCGAATGCGCGCATCTTGCAGCAGAGCTTGACAACCGTATGCAGGAGCTGAACGAGGAAATCGAAAAGCTCGATACTCCTATGCAGGCCTCGGAGCAGCTTGATATTTTAACCGAATACTTTGATGAATAATCAAATTCCCTCAGAATAATTGTTTTCTGAGGGAATTTAATTTAATATTTACCTGTTTTCAGAATTTTGTTTGCGTTTATAATTCTTTCCTTTGACGGTGGGTTAATATCGTCAAGACTGTAATCCAGTCCGAGAGATTCCCATTTATGAATGCCGAGAGTATGATACGGAAGAACCTCTACCCTTTCGACATTGCCGAGAGTGTCAATAAATTCGCGCGTCCTTTTAAGATACTCGTCATTATCGCTCCACTCAGGGACAAGGACGTGCCTTATCCATACCGGCTTTTTAATGTCTGACAAATATCTCAGCATATCAAGAATATTATCATTTTGTCTGCCGGTAAGCTCAATATGCTTTTCGGGGTCTATATGCTTTATGTCGACAAGAAGCAGATCGGTATATCTCATAAGCGCCTCAAACCTTGAGAAGAACGGTTCTTCACGGGTAAAAGGCGCGCCGCTTGTGTCGATACAGGTGTTTACACCCTCCGCCTTAAAGCGCTTAAAAAGCTCAATAAGGAAGTCGATCTGCATAAGCGGCTCGCCGCCGCTTACCGTAACGCCGCCGTCCTTACCCCAGTATGCCTTACAGCGCAGCGCCTTTTTAACAAGCTGCTCGGTGTCCGTCCTTTCTCCGTCCTGCATATTCCATGTATCGGGATTATGGCAGAAGCGGCAGCGCATTGGACAGCCGGAAACAAATATGATAAAACGAACGCCCGGTCCGTCCACCGAACCGAAGCTCTCCGTTGAATGAATATAACCTTCCATAATAATCTCCTTATTGCAAAAGGGACTGCAAAACAGCCCCTTTTCAGCCTTAAATTATTGTTTATACGCTCTGCTGTGCTCCCATAAAAGGGGAGCTGGCACGCGCTTGCGCGTGACTGAGGGGTGGTCGTGAGAGCACAAAAGTGCATAACACCTTGCTTTCTCATAGAGACACCACCCCACCACCATGCTTCGCATGGTCCCCCGCCCCTTTTAGGGGCGGACTTCAAAAGCCCGCTAAACAATAATTTTCTTACATTGCCTTGTGGCAGGTTCTTGATATTACATCAAGCTGCTGCTCTCTTGTGAGGTCGATAAACTTAACGGCGTAGCCCGATACACGGATCGTGAAGTTTGCGTACTCCTCTTTCTCCGGATGCTCCATAGCGTCGATAAGCTTCTCTGTACCGAACACATTTACATTGAGGTGGTGCGCGCCCTGAGCGAAGTATCCGTCAAGAACCGATACGAGGTTCTTTGTTCTCTCAGCGGTGTCATGACCGAGAGCGTCGGGAGAAATTGTCTGTGTATTTGAAATACCGTCAA
>JBJEFT010000013.1:0-3044 GCA_051874315.1 Candidatus Ornithomonoglobus sp. | reverse complement strand
AGCAAAAGTCCGGCAAGAAAGCCCGCAAGTATTATCAGGGCATACCAGTAAATACCCTTCTGTCCTATGTGAAAGGCAACCGGGGAAATGTTAAGAGTTATTCCCAGCTTAGGAAATGAAATTACATTTGTCATATTATCAGCTCCATGTTATATATTTTTCATTGTAAGCGATATACGCTTTTTCTTAGGGTCAACCTCAAGAACCTTTACCTTTACACTGTCACCGACAGACAGCACATCAGTGGGGTGCTTTATAAAGCGGTCGCATATCTGCGATATATGGACGAGTCCGTCCTGATGTACGCCTATGTCAACAAAGGCTCCGAAGTCGATTACGTTGCGCACAACACCGTCAAGCACCATATCCGGCTGCAAATCCTCCATTGAAAGAATATCCGAACGGAGAACCGGCTGCGGCAGCTCGTCACGCGGATCGCGTCCGGGTTTGAGCAGACTGTCAATAATATCTGATAAGGTCATATCACCGACGCCGAGGGACTCGCTCAGCTTTTTAATACCGAAATCCTTTGCCTTTTTACGAATATCTCCTATATTTCCCGTCTTTACGTCCTCCTCTGTATAGCCGAGGCAGGTGATAAGCTCCCGCGCCGCCTTGTAGCTTTCGGGGTGGACTGAGGTATTGTCAAGAAAATTATCGCCGCCAGAGATTCTAAGGAAGCCCGCGCACTGCTCAAATGCCTTTGCGCCAAGCTTTGGAACCTTCATAAGCTGTTTTCTCTCTGTAAAGCTGCCGTTTGCCTCCCGGTAGAGGGTGATATTCTTTGCTACCGTTTTGTTTATTCCCGCAACGTATGAAAGCAGCGACGGCGACGCGGTGTTGAGGTCAACTCCCACGCTGTTTACGCAGTCCTCAACAACCCCGTTGAGCGCTTCACCAAGGCGCTTCTGGTTCATATCATGCTGATACTGACCGACACCGATTGACTTCGGGTCGATCTTTACAAGCTCCGCGAGGGGGTCCTGCAAACGTCGGGCGATTGACACGGCGCTCCTCAGAGCGACATCGTATTCCGGAAATTCCTCAGCGGCAAGCTCTGACGCGCTGTATACGCTTGCTCCTGCCTCGTTTGTCATGACATAAAATACTTTACGGTCTATTGTCTTTATAAGATCGGCAACAAAAATTTCCGATTCCTTTGAGGCTGTTCCGTTTCCTATTGAAATTATATCCACCTCATGGCGCAGTATCATATCTTTGAGTATCCTTGCCGCCTTATCCTTATCATGATTGGGAAGCGTGCAGTAAACAACTCCGGTATCGAGAACCTTTCCGGTTCCGTCTACAACAGCGATTTTACAGCCTGTTCTGTAGCCGGGGTCAAAGCCCATAACGACCTTGTTCTTAACAGGCGGCTGCATCAAGAGACCGTTCAGATTTTTTCTGAATACCTTTATTGAGCTTTCCTCTGCCGCATCGGTGGCGATGCCTCGGATTTCATTCGCCAAAGACGGCGCAATGAGCCGTTTATACGCATCCTCCGCGGCAAGCTTTACATACTTTGTTGACGGCGCCTCGCGTTTCGGCGTTGTGCTTCGTATAAGCCACCTGACCATCATATCCTCATCAATGTTGATTTTTACCGAAAGAAAGCCCTCCTTTTCGCCGCGGTTTATTGCAAGGAGCCTGTGCGGCGGGAGTGTTGAAATACTCTCGCTGAAGTCATAATACATGCTGTATACACTGTCTTCGTCCTTTGACGCGGTAACCGAAACCGCGCCGCGCTCCTGCGTGATCGCGCGGAGCTTTTTTCTGTATTCAGCGTTGTCGCTTATTTCCTCGGCGATTATGTCCATTGCGCCTTTGAGCGCCTCCTCAATCGCAGCGACACCTTTTTCTTCATTAATATATTCTGCTGCCGCTGCTTCGGGGTCAACGGAACAGTCCTGTCTGAGGAGTGTGAGTGAAAGCGGGAGAAGCCCTTTTTCTCTTGCGATGGTCGCTCTTGTCCGACGCTTCGGGCGGTAGGGACGGTAAATATCCTCCAGCTCGGAAACCGTTGCGGCTGCTTCAATTGCCTTTTCAAGCTGCGGTGTGAGCTTTCCCTGCTCGTCTATAAGACGCGTTATATCCGCGCGTTTTTCGGCAAGCGACCGCAGGTATGTAAGGCGCTTGTCAAATTCGCGCAGTGTCGTGTCGTCAAGCGCGCCTGTTGCTTCCTTCCGGTATCGCGCAATAAACGGAATAGTGTTACCGTCATCAATAAGGCATATGACATTTTCCGCCTGCCATTCCTTAATGCCCAGCTCGTCGCACAATATCCCTGCTATATTTTTGTCTTTTTCTTCCATGTGTGCAAAACCTCCAAACTTTCAGTAACACAAATGATAATTTTGTAATATAGCTGAAATATTTTTTTAAAAAAACTATGTACAAATCGTAATATTTGTGTTATAATTGTTACATACACAATATCTGGTGTTTTAATTTATTATAAAAACCCAGATGTGTACTAAAAGCCTTCTTAAGATATTAAAGCTATTATACCCTATTTTGGATTAATTTACAAGGGTATAAGCAAAATCTTTTGGAGTCCGTGCTAAATCAAATATTTGTTGAAAAAAGACTTAAAAAAAGGGTTGCGTTTTTTTGGGTTTTGGTGTACAATAGTATTGATTGGGAGCAAAATGGAGTAAATGGGAGCAAAAATGCTGGCGGTGGGCAGCGTTTAATGCTTTCTTGTGCTGTTTAAGCATAGCTTCCATGTTTACTTATGACAAAGGATTTACGGATTGCAGGAGGTGAGATATACATGGCAGCGTTTGTTGACGAGTATGAGCGTCAGCTGGACGAAAGAGGAAGAATAATTCTTCCGTCAAAGCTCAGAGAATGTGTGAGCGGTACTGTGTATATCACACAGTCCACATCAGAGAAATGTCTGCATCTTTATACCGAAGATGAGTGGAACAAGGTGGCCGAAAAGGTAAATCAGCTTCCTACCGCCACCGACGTAAATGCTGCGGCATTTGTGCGTTTGTTCTTCGGTAAAGCGACCTCGGTAACTGTGGATAAGCAGGGAAAGA
>JBJEFT010000012.1:0-12269 GCA_051874315.1 Candidatus Ornithomonoglobus sp. | reverse complement strand
GCGTAGATAGGCTATTCCTAAGCATTTTTGCAGTTTTTAAGTGTCAAACTCGGGTCGTCTCTTTTCATAGCAGTCTCCTTTTTTGTTTGAATTGTAAATCTGTATATGTGTTTATATTATAATAATATAACAATTTGAACAAAAAGTCAATAACTATCTTGAATTTTACATTAAAGCATTATTGACCTTGGGGGATAATTGTGATACAATATAAAATAGGATATTATATTAAGAAGGAGGTGGACGTCATGAAGCTTAATATTACGGATGGGGCGGCAAGAATAACAGACAGACTGAATAAAGCCGGTTATAAGGCATATATAGCGGGAAGTACGGTAAGAGAGCTGCTGCTAAGCAGGACTCCGGACCGTTATGAAATAGTAACGGATGCTATGCCGGAGAACATAAAAAGCGTGTTCCGGCACACGATAGACACCGGAATCGGGAACAATACGGTAACAGTAGTGGAGAATAAAACCGGTTATGAGGTTAAGTCTTTGTGCCGGAATAAGCTGTGCAGTGACGGACACCGTCTTTGCGGCAGTCCCGAGGATGAGTGCGGCAGGCGTGATTTTACCATAAATGCCGTATTGTATAATCCGAATGAGGGAATAGTGGATCATTACGGCGGGCAGCGGGATATGAATAACAGGCTCATACGCTGCGTGGGAGATGCGGAGCAATGCTTTAAGACGGACGCGATCAGGATGCTGCGCGCTGTACGGTTCATGGCTGTGCTGGATTTTAAAATAGAGGAGCAGACAGAACACGCGATTAAAAAATGCGCAGTACTGATAAAGAAAGCAGATCATGAGCGTCTCCGTGACGAACTTAATAAAATACTTCTTTCGGAGCATCCTGACTGTATCCGCCAGCTGCACAGGCTCGGACTGCTGAGATTTATAATACCGGAGCTTGAGCGCTGCTTCGGGGAGCCGCAGAGAAATAAATATCATATATATGATGTGGGCGAGCACATCATGCACACGGTTATAAATACGCCGCCCGATCTGGTTCTGAGGTGGTCAGCGCTGCTGCATGACACGGGTAAGCCGTGCTGTCCGTCAACCGATTCAAACGGAATAATTCATTTTTACGGACATCATCGTGAGAGCCGCAGAATTGCTGTGGACGTGCTGCACAGACTGCGCATGGATACGGATATGATAAAGGATATAGCGATGCTCGTTGAAAACCATGATTACAGGGTGGATGCAAACTATACGGCGGTAAAGCGTATGATGTCAAAGACGGGCGCGGAGCTTTTTGAAAAGCTGCTTATACTTCAGAAGGCTGACAACATGGCAAAAAACCCCAAGCATCTGCCGGAAAAGCTGAAAAGAATAGAAAGCTGTCTTGGAATATACCGTCAGGTTATAGCCCGCAGGCAGCCGTACAGAATATCGGATCTGATGGTAAACGCGCGGGACCTTATGAATATCGGCTTCAGACCGGGCAGGGAGACAGGAGATATGCTCAAAGCGTTATTGGACGAGGTTATAATAAAGCCGGAGCTTAATACCCGTTCATATCTGTTAAAAAGAGCAAAGGAAATCAGAAGGTTCAGAAAATAAATGAGTAAATACATAGATCTTACAAAAATACTTACACAACTGCCGGATTTTGTTTTCGACTATATTGAGGTTGCGTATGACGGGGAAAGCGTCAATACCCAGATAGGCTACAGTATAGATATAAAAACGTTTCTCGAATATCTGAGACGCTTTAAATTCAAGGAGCTGGAAAGTATCGAGAGCTTTACGCCTGAGATGTTAAATGAAGTGACCCTCAGGGATCTAAACGGCTTCAAGGCGTATTTGCAGGAGTATGAGACGGAATACATATCCGCGTCGGGGAAAAAAATAAAACGAATAAGAAGAAATAACGAATACGGAATCAACCGCAAGCTTTCGGGAATACGAGGGTTATTTCTGTATTTGTATAAAAATGATTATATTGACCATAATGTAACGGATAAGCTTGATTTCAAAAAGGTGCATCAGAAGATGAAGCGTCCGCTTACAACGCAGGATGTTCTTAATCTTATAGAGGTGCTTTATGACGGTGAAAGGTTCCTTGAAGGGCGAAGTCTTGCGAACTATCTGAACCGCAAGCAGAGGGATATAGCGCTGTACACAGCATATCTCGGAACGGGCTGCCGTGTGAGCGAGCTTGTAAACCTCAATATCAATGATGTTGATTTTGAATCCTCCTCGTTTATAGTAACGCGCAAGGGCGGAGACCAGCAGGAAATCTTCATGCCGATCCAGGTGGAAAACGAAATGCTCAAATACGTTGAGGAAAGGATGTCTGATGAGAACACAAAGGGAACGGACCCTCTGTTTATAAGCCGCAACGGAAAACGCATTCTTCCCCAGACGGTAGAGAAAAATCTGAAAAACTATTGTATTCTTGCCGGGATTACCGATCCGGAAAAGATGCACCCTCACGCGCTGCGGCGTACCTTTGCATGCAGCATGATCGCGGACGGTGTCGATATCAAGATGGTCGCGGAGCTTATGGGACATAAAAATATAGAGGTCACGCACCGTTACTATACACAGTATGCCACAGAGCGCCGTAAGCAGGTCATGCGCGAATTTGACATAGTAGGAGAGGCGAAAAGTGAAGCGGGAGTAAAGCCCGGGGAGGCAGACAATGAAGAATAATGAAGTAATGGGAACAGTGACAATTTCGAAAAAGGCGCTGGCGCAGATTTCGGCAATCGCGGCGCGGGACTGTGACGGTGTTGCAATGCTCACCGACCGTTCAAAAAAGGATGAAATATCACGTTTTATTAACGGCGGTGTAAAAGGTGTTTATATTACAAAGGAGAAGGGCGGAATTGCCGTTGAAATTTACATCATATGCAACTATGGCGCAGATGTGCCCTCAATACGCAGAGAAATCGCGGACAAAATAGCGGAAAAGCTTGGCGAGACAGGGATAAAAATAAAGGGAGTAAGCGTCTGTGTAACGGGCATACGATCAAATAAAGAGGTATAGCGATGGGATTGGAAAAACCAATACAGTATCTTAAAGGGGTGGGCGAAAAACGCGCAGCCCTTTTTGAAAAAAAGGGGATAAAGACAGTTAAGGATATGCTGTATTTCTTCCCTAGGTCCCATGAGGACCGTTCAAAAATAAAGCCGATCGCGGAATGTATAGAGGGAGAAAACGTATGTATTGCCGCGTCGGTATATCAGCTGCCGCTTGACAGATATGTGCGAAAAAATATGCTTATCACCTCAATGAATGTATATGACGATTCGGGAATGATAAGCCTTGTGTGGTACAATAATAAATATGTAAAAAAGAATTTTACCGAAAACGGCAGATATGTTTTTTTCGGAAAGGTGAGCAAAAGCAGGCAGGGACGCCTGCAGATGGTCGCGCCCGTATACGAAAAATTCGGCAATGAGCATTATACGGGCAAAATAGTACCGATATATCCTCTCACAGCCAAGCTGTCTCAGAAAACAGTTCAGTCAACAATGGAGGCGGCACTTGATGAGGCGGGACAGCTGGAGGAATATCTTCCCGAACACATAAGGGAGCAGTATAAAATCGCTGAAATAAATTTTGCGATGCATAATATCCACTTTCCGCGGGATTTTAAAAACTATAATATCGCCCGCGAGCGTTTTGTCTTTGAGGAGCTGCTCATATTACAGCTTGCATTAAGCGGGAGAAAGGACAAAAATTCGGAAAATCCCGGACAGATTTTCGGGGATGTGAAGTGTGTAAGGACTTTTACCGATACGCTCCCGTTTGAGCTTACGGGCGCGCAGAAGCGGACGATAAATGAGATATGCCGCGACTGTAAATCGGGAAAGCAGATGAACAGGCTTGTGCAGGGAGACGTCGGTTCCGGCAAAACCGCGGTTGCGGCGGCGGCGATCTATATGGCGGTCAGAAACGGCTTTCAGGCGGCGATGATGGCGCCGACTGAGATACTTGCCACCCAGCACATGGAGTCGGTTTCACAGATGTTTGAAAGGCACGGAATACATACCGTGCTCCTTACAGGAAGCATGAGGGCAAAGCAGAAGCGTGAGGCGCTTGCGGAAATTCTATCGGGAGAAGCGCAGGTAGTTATAGGCACCCACGCGCTTATACAGGAGACGGTGGAGTTTAAGAATCTCGGACTGGTAGTTGCGGATGAGCAGCACCGCTTCGGCGTTGAGCAGAGGGCAAAGCTGCTCGCAAAGGGAAATGATCCCCATATGCTTATCATGTCGGCAACGCCGATACCAAGGACGCTTGCCTTGATCCTCTACGGCGATCTTGATATTTCAATAATAGACGAGCTCCCGCCGGGCAGAAAGCCGGTCAAAACGTATTCCGTTCCGGGAGGCATGCGCAGCCGCGCCTATAATTTTATATATAAAAATATAAAGGACGGAATGCAGGCATATGTTGTGTGTCCGCTTGTAGCGGAGTCGGAATCAAGCGACCTGAAAAACGCGGAGGAGCTGGCAGAAAAGCTTGCGCAGGACTATCCCGACATTAAGGTCGGTCTTATGCACGGCAAAATGAAGGCAAGGGACAAGGATGAGGTAATGACGGGCTTTGCGTCCGGTGAAATACAGCTTCTTGTCGCGACCACTGTAATTGAGGTCGGCGTAAACGTTCCGAATGCCAATATTATGGCGATTGAAAATGCAGAGCGCTTTGGACTGTCACAGCTGCACCAGCTGCGGGGCAGAGTTGGCAGAGGCGGCGATCAGGCGCATTGTATACTTATAACCGACGCTGAAAACGAAATCACAAAAAAACGAATGGAAACGATGTGCGCGTCAAACGACGGCTTCTATATCAGCGAGCAGGACCTGAAGCTGCGCGGCCCGGGAGACTTTTTCGGAACACGTCAGCACGGACTTCCGGAAATGAAAATAGCCAATCTGTTTGAGGACAGGGACATTCTGCGTCTTTCGCAAAGGGCGGCACAAAGCCTTATCGAGGACGGAATGGACAAATATCCGCTTCTAAAAAAACGCTGTGACGAGCTGCTTTCAAATGAGATCATAATGAACTGAAGTTCCGAAAAATACCTGTAATATAAATTCTCCGAATGAGCAAGCTATATACGGGAAATGAAAATCCCACTTTAAACGATTAAAGGAGGAGAATTACAATGTCGAAAAAGCCAAACAAACAGGCAATGGAACAGTTCAAGATGGAGGCTGCGCGCGAGATGGGAGTTGACCTCACCCAGAACTATAACGGTGATCTCACATCAAAGCAGGCAGGCTCGGTAGGCGGCCAGATGGTTAAAAAGATGGTTCAGGAATATGAAAACAAGATGAGCAAATAAACTTATGTTTATCATAAAAGGCGCTTCTGCACGGCATAAATTCCCGCAAAAGCGCCTTTTTGTTATTCGGTTGCTGCAAATTCCTGCGCCCAGTATATTCCGTAGGAGCCGCCGCGCGCGAAGGCAATGCCGACTTCCTTTAAGTCAGGATTTAATATATTCTCTCTGTGCCCTTCACTGTTCATCCACGATTCCACAACAGACTGCGGGTCCGGCTGACCTGCAGCGATATTTTCCGCCGCGGCGCTGTAGCGGATACCAAGCTCCTTCATGCGGTCAAATGGGGTGCGTCCCTCCGGCGTGTTGTGCGCGAAATAATTACGCGCAATCATATCCTCACAGTGAAGCCTTGCTGCTCTTGCAAGGTCGCTGTTCCATATGAGCTGTCCTAATCCGTACTGTGAGCGTATATTATTTACAAGGTTAAAAACCTCATATTGCCAGCCCACGCTGCTTATCACTCTGTCGCTTGTAAGGTACAGAGAATTGCCGGAGAATTCGGCGGAGGCATCAAAAGAGAGTATTGCCGCAGAAAGAGGAATAACAAAGCTTCCGTTCTGAACGCGGCATGTCTCTTTTATGTTGTAGCCGGTTTTATTAATAAAAACCCAGTTCATGTTATTAAATATTGAAATATTCATATCGGCGGTGTACGCTGTCATGCGCCGCTCATCATCAAACCACTGTACCGTAAAGCCCGCATTTTCAAATAGCGCTCTGGCGGGTATTAAAATCTGTCCCGCAGGGCCCTCTGTGTATTCGATTTGCATATCATTAAGATATATATTTTTTATATCCTCAGCGCCGGCGGCAAATGAGCATATAAGAACAATAAAAGCCCACAGCGCCGCAATGATTTTTTTCATATATGGGAAGTTCCTTTCTCTGTTAACGTATCCGAATATATTATACACTATTTTTCTGGTTTATTCAATAGTATTTATTAAATGGGATTTTGTAAATGTTAAACAATATGTAGCGTTTTGTGCAGGCTGAAAAAAGACACGCAATAAATTTTAATTGTGAGAAAAATGGCTCAGTATTGAGGAAAATTAGATTTAGTATCCTTTTTAAAGGACATGAAACAAGATTAAAATTTAACAAAATTCGGAAAAGGCTGCCGATTTTTCTTGAAAACATCAGCAAAATATGGTAAAATGACTATATGATTCAGGAGGAATCCAAAATGGCAATAAAAAATACAGAAGAGCTTTACAGGTATCTCGGAAAAAGAATAAAAGCCTTCAGAAACGATTGCGGATATACTGTTGAAGCGGCGGGAAAGCGGCTCGGTATTCCGCCGAGAACACTTACCGCCTATGAGAGCGGAACACGTCAGATAAGCATGGAGACTCTTAAGAAAATGGCGGAGTTGTACAGGACTACATGCAGCAGACTTATGAATTTTGAAAATATCCGGGAAAATTTGCGTCTGTACCGTGATCTTACAAAGGATGAAGGCGAGACGGTGTTCGATTACAGCTGTCTGTCAATGGATATAGGCTAAGATTAAGCTGCCGTACTTTTTTTGTGGACTATGGCGGAATAATATAGCAATTGCCTGCCGGTCATAGGATCGGCAGGTCTTTTTGTGCAAAAAAGAAGACCGCGCCTCGCGGTCTCCTATAGAAATCTGTTTGGAATCAGCCAAGCTCTGAGAAGTACTTGATTGTTCTTACCATCTGTGATGTGTATGAGTTCTCGTTGTCATACCATGAAACAACCTGAACCTCATAGAGACCGTCGCCGATCTCAGCTACCATTGTCTGTGTAGCGTCGAACAATGAACCATATCTCATACCAACGATATCTGATGAAACGATCTCGTCCTCGTTGTAACCGAATGACTCGTTTGCAGCAGCCTTCATTGCAGCGTTGATGCCTTCCTTAGTAACGTCACCCTTAACAACAGCTGTAAGGATCGTTGTTGAACCTGTCGGTGTCGGAACTCTCTGAGCTGAACCGATGAGCTTACCGTTAAGCTCCGGAATAACAAGACCGATTGCCTTTGCAGCGCCTGTTGAGTTAGGAACGATGTTAACTGCAGCAGCTCTTGATCTTCTGAGGTCACCCTTTCTCTGCGGACCGTCAAGTGTCATCTGGTCGCCTGTGTAAGCGTGAATTGTGCACATGATACCTGACTGGATCGGCGCGTACTTGTTAAGCGCGTCAGCCATCGGAGCCAAGCAGTTTGTTGTACATGAAGCAGCTGAAATGATCTTGTCCTCAGCTGTAAGTGTTGTGTGGTTTACATTGTAAACGATTGTCGGAAGATCGTTGCCTGCCGGAGCTGAGATAACAACCTTCTTAGCGCCTGCGTTGATATGAGCCTGAGCCTTAGCCTTTGATGTATAGAAGCCTGAGCACTCGAGAACAACGTCAACGTCAAGCTCGCCCCACGGACAATTGTTAGCATCCGGGAATGCGTAGATCTTGATTTCCTTACCGTCAACTGTGATTGAATCCTCACCTGATGTAACCTTGTCAGCCAATGCATACTTACCCTGTGATGAATCATACTTCAAAAGGTGAGCAAGCATCTTCGGGCTTGTAAGGTCGTTGATTGCAACTACTTCATAACCCTCAGCGCCGAACATCTGTCTGAAAGCAAGACGTCCGATTCTACCGAAACCGTTGATAGCAACTTTAACTGCCATTTTAATTTCCTCCTAAAAAAATATATATTTTTTTGATGTAATACATCTTGATTATATTTTACATCATTTCTAAAAAAAATACAAGCCCTTTTGGCAAAATTCTGATATTTGCACAAAAAGGCTTGTTAAATTATGAACAATATTGAAGATTTAATGCAATACGCAGATTTATCATGTTGCAAAGCCTGCATACTGGGTCATATACAGCTCATAATACTTACCCTTCTTGGCAAGCAGGCTGTCATGACTGCCGCTTTCCACGATCCGTCCCTTATCCATAACTACGATTATATCTGCATCCCTGATCGTTGAAAGACGGTGCGCGATGATAATGCTTGTACGGTCCTTCATAATAAGCTGCATCGCGTCCTGTATCGCCTTTTCTGTCCTTGTATCGACATTTGATGTCGCTTCGTCCAGAATCAGTATTTTCGGGTCGGCAACGAAGGCGCGCGCGATGGCGAGAAGCTGACGCTGTCCCTGGCTGATATTTTCTCCGGCGCCTGTGAGAACGGTGTCATAGCCCTTCGGCAGTCTCCGTATCATACTCTTACAGTGGCTCATCTCCGCGGCTGTTTCGAGCTGCTCCTCCGTAGCGTCGGCATTGCCGTATTTAAGATTGTTTTTAACGGTATCTGAGAACAGTACCGTATCCTGCAATACGATAGCGACATTTTTACGCAGACTGTCGCGGGAGACATCCCTTAAATTCTGATTGTTGATAAGTATATCGCCGCTGTCAATATCATAGAACCGCATGAGCAGATTAACAACGGTTGTCTTTCCGCTGCCTGTCGCTCCTACCAGCGCAACCTTCTTGCCGGAGGGCACCGTAAGAGTGAAATCATGAAGTATCGGATAGCCCGGCTCATAAGAGAATTTCACGTTTTTAAATGCTACGGCTGCATTTTCGTTTTCCGCAAGCTCCGCGCCTGTCTTATCCTCGTTTAGTTCGTCTATAACATTAAACACACGTTCAGCGCCGGCAATCGCGGTCTGGAGCTGTCCGTAAATCTGCGCGATCTCGTTGATCGGACGGCTGAACTGCTTTGCGTATACAATAAATGCCGAAATAACACCTACCGATATAAGTCCTTTGATGGAGAAAAATCCGCCGAATGCCGCGATAATTACAAAGCCGATATTGCCGATGCAGTTCATGATAGGTCCCATAACGCCGCTGAAAATATCGGTGCGTATACCTGCCTTTGTAAGTGAATCGGAGGTATTGCAGAAATTCTCTGTTGTAATATCCTGATGGTTATACGCCACAACCGTTCTGTAGCCGGAAACCATTTCCTCAACCGTGCCGTTCAGCTCTCCGAGAAGCTTCTGACGGCGTCTTGAAAACTTACGCACCTTTGAGGATAATATTTTCGTTGCGAATACCGTAAGCAGCACGGTAGCGCAGCTTAAAAGCGCAAGCTGCCAGCAATAAAACAGCATGATCGCAACGGTGCCGACCAAAGTCAGAACGCCTGAAAACAGGGAAGGTAGCGACTGTGAAACGGTTGTTGAAATGTTTTCTATATCGTTTGTCATACGGCTCATTACGTCGCCGTGGGAATGCGTGTCAAGATACTTAACAGGCAGATCGACGAATTTTCCGAACAATTCCTCACGCATACGCTTTACGATCTGCTGGCTCAGCTTTGCGCTGAACAGTCCCTGAAGCAGCTGGCTGCCGCTGTAAAGCAGATACACTATAAGCATTAATATCAACGTCGGCACCAATACACCCTCTCCTGTGCCCGCGATAATATCAATAGCCTTACTTTGAAGGCTCGGCGCGTAAACACCGCAGAGGGTACCGAAAATAACAACTCCGAGCATGATTATTACAAGGATTTTTTCACGCATAAAGTATGTAATGATACGCTTGACTGTGCCGCCGACATTTTCGGCATGCTCTACCGCTGTAAACCTTTCATGTCTGTTCATTCCCGGAATGTTGCGGGCTGCCAGATTGTTTTTTACCTCACTCATTGTCGTCACCCTCGCTTCCTATCTGTGAATGATAAATATCCTGGTAAGTCTTGCTGGACTTCAGCAGCTCCTCATGCGTACCGCACGCCTCTATGCCGCCGTTGTTCAGAACAACAATTCTGTCTGCGCGGCGGACCGAAGCGATACGCTGCGCGATAATGATCTTTGTGCTTTCGGATCTGAACTCATTCAATGCCGCGTACAGATTTGCCTCTGTTTTAAGATCCAGCGCGCTGGTTGAATCGTCAAAAATCAGAATTTCGGCTTTCTTCAGTACGGCTCTGGAGATCGACATTCTCTGCTTCTGTCCGCCCGATAAGCTCATACCGCGTTCAGCGACCATTGTGTCATATTTTTTCGGGGTTGTGGCAATGAACTCATCCGCCTGAGCAATTTTCGTTGCAACGCGGATTTCCTCGTCACCGGCATCCGGATCGCCCCAGGAAATATTTTCTCTGATAGTGGTGCTGAACAATTCGCTTTTCTGCAATGTGATCGCAATCTTATCTCTGAGCGCTTTCTGACGATACTGGCGGACATCTACACCGTCCACAAGGATCTCACCCTCGGTAACGTCATAAAAACGCGGGATAAGGCTTACAAACGCGGTTTTTCCGCAGCCTGTCGCGCCCATGACCGCTATTGTTTCACCCTTGTTGATCTTAAGGTTAATGCCGTTCAGAACATTCTGATCGCTGCCCGGGAATGCGAACGATACATTGCGGAATTCGATTGTTCCCGCTGCATCTGTATTACCGTCAAAGCTGCCGTCCTTAAGTTCCGGCTCACTGTCAAGGACCTCCTTGACACGCTTCCATGACGCTGCTCCCTTTGAGATATTCTGGAACAGCATAACCAGCATAAGAATACCGTTAAGGAGCTGAGTTGTGTATGTAATCGCCGCCATGATCGCGCCCGGGGTAGTCGCGCCGCTGCCGACCTGGAAAAATCCCGTAAACAGGATAATTATAACAACCATATACATCAGAGCGTTCATAACCGGGTTCATAAAGGCAAAAATCACAAGAACGCGCAGCTGTGTTTTTATAAGGTCATCATTTGCTTTTCCGAAACGTATTTTTTCATAGACCTCTCTAACGCACGCCTTTATAATACGTATTCCGGCAACATCCTCCTGCATTATGGCGTTTATCTTATCAAGCTGCGCCTGGAGCTGTGTGAGCAGCGGACCCGCCTTGAACAGACAGAATACCATGCAGCCGAGGATAAACGGAAAGGCGCAAAGAACTATAAGTCCGAACTGATGATTAAGCCGGAACATAAAGAAAATACTTCCCGCCATGAGCATCGTGGTACGAATCATGCCGCGGACAAACTGCGCGACAAAATTCTGAACCTGTGTAATGTCGTTTGTAACACGCGTTACCAGCGAGCCTGTTCCGAAGCGGTCGATCTGCGGGAACGAGAAGGTCATGATGCTGCGGAAGCAGTCCTTGCGTATCTCGTTTCCGATATTCTGACCCGTCATATGCACAAACACATTGTTCAGCGATCCGCACAGACCGCCGAATATTACAAGTACGACCATGATAAGTCCGACAGTCAGGATCAGATGAAGATCTCCGACGCCGTTATTATTTAATCCCAATACACCCTCATCGACAATACGGCTCATAAAGCTTGGCTGAACCAGATCCATCATTACCTCGCCGACCATAAATATCGCGGCAAAGAATGCAAAATGAAGGTATCTTTTTACATATTTCCACATATAGAATTTTCTCCTCTTTTATTGTCAAATATTTCTGTGATGTTTGTGATGCTCATGCTTTTCATGCGGTCTGCCGTTACCGCGCATACCGTTATTTCCGTCCTTTCTCGGATAGCGGCTGTCCCAGTCCGTACGAAGCTTTTCCAAAAGCGCCAGCAGAGAACCCTTTTCATCATCTGATAAGGATGTAAACATTTCCTGATAGCGTGTGCGGCGCTGAGCGGCGGCTTCCTCTGCCTGTAGCCTGCCGGCTTTTGTTAACTGTATATCGGTTGTCCGGCGGTCTGTCCGGCTTGCCTGACGCTGTATAAGTCCCGCCTTTTCCAGCTTTCCTATAACCTCGCTGGCGGACCCGGGCTGAATGCCTATTCTTTCGGTCAATTCACGCTGTGTTATTCCGCCGGTTTCATGCAGAATGATCAATATCCGTTTCTGACTTCCCTTTCCCTCGGAAAGCAGATGCAGCGTATGACCGAGATTACGCAAATTCAGGATAAGCTTGTTATCCGTATCCATTTTATCGTAATTCGCTGTAGGGCAAAAGGCCTTTGTATCGCGTCGATGAGCGTGTCCGCCG
>JBJEFT010000011.1:0-12284 GCA_051874315.1 Candidatus Ornithomonoglobus sp. | reverse complement strand
GTGCTCTCACGACCACCCCTCAGTCACGCGCAAGCGCGTGCCAGCTCCCCTTTTAGGGGAGCACAGCAGAGCGCTAAACAATAATTTTGCTTACATAAACTATTGTCATTTTTAACAATATAATTAGTCACCTCTGAAAATCCCGTTTTCACATTATCATAATTTTACTGCCAGCTCATAATTAATGTGCGCTGCCGAAGTCTTTCCGTCGCTCTGCTCCGGCGCTGAAAAATCCGTCTGTTCTCCTAAACGGTTTTTACGTTTTTTCCGGCTCATACTCAAACAAGCCGTGCCTGCTGCAATAGTAATACAGCCTTCCTCCGTACATTTTAGGAAACCGCGCCGACGAGTCCTGTTCGGGGTACAGCTTCAGTATAAGCGCCCTGTCAAAGGTCACATATGCTATAAAGCTGATAAAATGCTCCTTTGTCATTTCGTGATTAAAGGTGATGAAATAATCGTTTTCCATTTCGGAAACATTTATTGTGTGTTCCGCATCAGCCTGCGCCGCCTTTAAGGCCTTAAGCTGCTTGCCACAGCATATAACCCTGCATTCCCCCGTTCCCTGCATAACCGCCCCGCAGTGGGGACATACATAAAATTTTGTTCTTTTCATATTACCGACATCCTCCGTGTTCTTAATTAAGCTGCCGGATAAAATCGTATCAGAGCTTACGCCCAATATCTCCGCCAGTGCGGACACTGCGGAAACATCGGGAAAGCCGTGCCCCGTTTCCCATTTTGAAACGGTTTTCGCGCAGATATTCAATTTATCGGCAACCTGTTTTTGTGTCATTCCCTTTGATTTTCTTAAAGCATAAAGCAGCTTTCCGTTTTTGCTTAAATCCATTACGCTTCACCTCCATGCTTTAATTATAAACCGGTAATATAAAAGCTTCAATCCACGGTCCGTTGACCTTGACTTGATTATAGCATATATTGAGCGGCGCGGCAATATATAAATTGCATATCCATAAAATTTCACTTGACATATTGAACAAAATATTGTACAATAATCATATCAATAGAACAGTGAGGTGTTTATTATGTTAGCAGTTAATTATTCAACAATACGAAATAACTTAAAGGATTATTGTGATCAGGCAACAGATAATGATGAAATTGTTATAGTTACTCGTAAAAAAGAAAAAAATGTTGTAATATTAAGTCTTGAACATTATAACAAAATTATGAAAGCTGCGAAAAATGCAGAATATCTTGCTATGATAGACAGAGCGATCGAACAGCTTGAGGCAGGCAGAGGACAGCAGCATGAGCTTATTGAGGTAGATGATGAATAAACTGTGGTCAGACAGAGCTTGGGATGATTATCTTTATTGGCAATCACAGGATAAAAAAATTCTCAAAAAAATTAACGAGCTTGTTAAAAATATTGAACGGAATGGATTAGCTGAAGGTATAGGCAAGCCGGAGCCTCTCAGACATCGGAAAGCATGGAGCAGACGTATTGATCAGGTGAACAGATTAATATATAATATAGACGAGTACGGCAATCTTTGGATAATTGCCTGCAGAGGTCATTATGAAGATTAAAATTTGGTAAATTAATAAATGTTAAGCCGAAAACAGTTGCAATTAAGGCGCGTATGTGCTAAAATAAATATACAGGGGATGGCACCCATAACAAAAAACAGAATAAATTACAGAGGGGAGGACACCCATGACAAAAAACATTACTGTGATTGATGAAAACGGAAATATTGTAGGAAGCACCTATCCAAAGCGTGCTGACGGACTGGTAAAGAAGGGACGCGCGCGGTGGATAAGCGATACTGCTGTATGCCTGCGCGCGGACGAAAAGGAAAGCGAGGCAAATGAAATGGCAGTAAATATATATGAGGTTTTTGACAATCAGATTTCAAAAATGCAGGAGCAGCTGCGCGATGAAACAGCGGAAACGGCAATGCCGGTAAGAATGCAGATATTAAAGACAATGGAGGTATTCCGCGCTCAGCAGCAGGGCGAAAAGGTTATTGACCTTGTAAAGACTCAGCTTGACGCGATACAGGAATCCCTGAAAAATGAACCGGCAACACCGGAAAACGCGCTTGCAAGGGAAACAACGCGTCAGAAGATGCTCGGAATTATTGAAAAGCTTCTCGATAACGGCGACGCGCCGAAAAGCGAAGCTGAACCTGTAAAGACAACAGAATAAAGCGTCAGCCCGGCTTGAAAAATAAAGCCGGGCTGTATTTATGTTTCGTTAAATATTACTTTTTTAATAATTTTTGTAACGCCCTCGTCATCGTTTGACGGAGCGGAAAAGCGGCAGAGCGCCTTTAAATCGGGGTGCGCGTTCTCCATTGCGTAGCTGTGGGCGCATACGCGCATCATATCCGCGTCATTCATGAAGTCGCCGAACGCCATACATTCCTCCGGCTTATATCCGTAAAGCCTCTGGATATGCTCAATAGCTTTGCCCTTTGTCACTCCCGCCTTCATAACGTCAAGCCAATGCTCGCCCGATACGAGGACGTTGTGTGTATTGTGGAATTTTTCGAGTATTTTGTAACAGTGGTTTTCCGAAAGCTCTTCATCGTAAATCGCGATTTTCAGTATGTCGTCCTGCCTTGAAGCGTCTATGATATTATCCACGGTTTTATAATTCAGATAATACATAAGAACATCGTCTATATGATCTATGTTTTCAGCCTCTCCCATAGCGCCGTTAGCGCCGCATGCGAGAGGGTACAGACCGGGTTCATTTTTTACGGCAGTGAGAATTTCGGCTGCGCTGTCACTGTCAAGTGGGTCAAGAATGATACGCCTGCCCTTTTCAAAGACAATAGCGCCGTTTTCTGCGATTATAGTTATTTTATCACTGTATTGTTTAAACTGATCCAGCACAGTGTCATATTGTCTGCCGCTGGATATTGCAAACTGAACGCCCTTTTCATTCAATTTGTTCAGAACTTCATCAAAATCACGAGGAAGCTCCTTTTTTTCATTAAGGAGCGTGCCGTCAAGATCGGTCGCTATAAATTTGATCATGTGTGTCACCTCATTTTAAAGTGCGTAAGCTCTTAGGGTAATGGTTTTTCAATGTGCCGCCCGACGCTTTGCCCCAGCCTATGCCGTAGCCGTCCGCGCATACGACGCACCATCCGTTTAAGCCGCAGTCAACGGTTTCACCGTGCATATATTTTTTTATTTCCGGAGAATCGCAATCAAGCCGCAGCGCGTTTTTATAGCTGTCCGCGGGAAATGCGTGTGAGAGTGCGTGTGACGGCTCAAAGCGGTTCCTTTTGATTTCACCTAAGTGCAGACCGCAGCGGAGAATTTTCAAGCCGTCCGTGTCGAGCTTTCCGGGCAAAAGATAAAGATTATCGCCGAACAGAACAAATTCACCTCTGACAGATGTTTTAAGCGTTTTTTTCTCAAATTCGCGGTAAAGCTTTACTGCCGTGTCAAGAGAATTATCCGGCCTGCCGCCTTTTTTGCCGCATTTTTTATTTTTATCATTATATGGAGAGGCATCCTCCGTTTTCCTCAGAAGGGCGGCAAAATGCCCCTCGCCGTTCTGCTTATGCGGAAATACGCGCCGGCATTTTTCTATGCCGGGAAAATCCCCGATACCGTCCGACAGACTGTCAAGACACGGAATATCGCATATTTCCATATTATATTTTTCGACCATATACTGTACAACCTTTTCATTTTCGTCAAATGAGAAGGTACAGGTGGAGTACATAATATATCCCTCTGTTTTCAGCATTTTATACGCGTCGTCAAGTATGTTCTTCTGACGCTGCGCGCAGGAAAGCGTATGGGCAACGCTCCATTCGGTGACCGCCTGCGGCTCCTTTCTGAACATTCCCTCTCCCGAGCACGGCGCGTCAACGATAATACCGTCAAAAAAGGCGGGGAATTTCTCCGCAAGCTTAGAAGGCGCTTCGTTTGTTACTATTGTGTTTGTAAGCCCCATTCGCTCAACGTTTTCAGCAAGTATTGCCGCGCGCTTCGGGATGATTTCGTTTGAAACAAGAAGTCCTTTATTTTGCATTCTCGCGCCTATATGAGTTGTTTTTCCGCCCGGAGCGGCGCACAGATCGAGAATATGGGGATTTTCCGGCAAGGGCAGTCCCTCCGCCGCGGACATAGCCGAAGGCTCCTGAAAGTAAAAGACGCCTGCCGCATGATATGGATGATTGCCGCTGAGCGCGGATTTTTCAACATAATATCCGTCGGGACACCATTCGACACTGCCGAGCGCGCCGAGCTTTGCGGCCGCCGCCTTTGTGTCGCTGCATTTTAAGGTGTTTATTCTTATTCCCTGATTTATTTTTGTATCGTATGAGCGCAGAAACGCATCGTATTCATCGCCGAGAAGCTTTTTCATACGCTCCGCAAATTCTATAGGAAGCTCCATAATAACCGTCCTTATATATTTTAATAACAATATTATATACTATACCGCCCTTTTTTTCAATTGGTTTATTGTACTAAATTTTTGGTGGATAGAATATATAATACAGAGGTGGTGTACATGAATTATATATGGGGCTTTATGATGATTATTTCAATTATAACCGCTGCGGCAACAGGGAAAATTGATGAAACGGTAAACGCGGTTTTTGAGGGCGCCCAGACCGCGGTTTCGACCCTGATCGGGTTAGCCGGAGTGATGTGCTTCTGGACGGGGATAATGAAGATTACGGAGAAATGCGGAATTTCGGGTCTTATATGTAAAATAATATCGCCGCTTGTCAAAAAGCTTTTTCCGGGCAGCGGCAAAAAGGCGAGAGAATATATATCCATGAATATTACCGCTAATATGCTCGGAATGGGGAACGCGGCGACGCCTATGGGAATGCTTGCGGCGGAGCAGCTTGATATAGAAAATAACGGTTCAAAATCCCCGTCAGTTAATCTGTGTATGCTGGTGGTTCTGAATACGACCTCTTTTCAGCTGATACCGTCAACCATTATAGCGCTGCGCTCCGCCGCAGGATCGGAAAATCCGGTGTCAATTATAGCGCCTGTGTGGTTTGCCTCACTGTGCGCGGTTGCGGTAGGGGTACTGTCGGTAAAGCTTATGGGAAAAATAACGGGAGGAAACAAATGAGATATATAACGCCGGCATTCATATTGATAATAGTTGTTACGGCAATGATAAAACGAAAAGCGGTCTATATGGATTTTATAGAGGGCGCCGGAAACGGAATGAAGCTTCTGGTGGATATATTCCCGCCTCTTGCGGCAATGCTTGTGGCGGCGGCTATGCTAAAAGCGTCCGGCGCGCTTGATATTGCCGTAAAGCTCATAGCTCCGCTTACGGAAAGAATAGGACTTCCGGCGGAGGTCATGCCGCTTGTAATGATAAGACCTGTTTCAGGCAGCGGCTCCATAGGCGTTCTTTCGGGAATACTCAATGACTGCAGCGCGGATTCGTTCGCCGGACGGCTGGCGTCCGTAATATGCGGCAGCACTGAAACCACGTTTTATTGTATTGCCGTATATTTTTCCAAAACGAGAGTAAGACATATAAAAAAGGCTGTGCCATGCGCTGTTATAGGCGATATTACGGGCATTGCGGCGGCGCTGTTCGCACTGCGCATTCTTGGGCTTTAAGCTGTTAAAAATAAGAAATCCGCTTTCCGGCTTACCGAACCGGACGAGCAGATTTTTTTATATTAGATAAGCCAAAAAGGTATAGGAACGGTTTTCCTATGTAAAAAAAGAACAACAAATAAATCCATAGAAAAGCTGGGTTTTAAAAGCTATAAAAAGGATAACCGACTGCTTTTTTCAGGCTGAAAGGAAAACACTGCTTCACTGTTTTTTATTTATTCAGTCTTTATTTAGTGATTGAAAAATAAGGCAAAATGTGTTATAATAGGCATAAAAAATAAAAAGTCATTGCCGGTAATTTAATTGCAGCATCATTTCCCTATGGTGCTATGAATACATAGGATAAGGATGATTCTCTTATGTTAATTTTCTCCTTATGCTCACGATTCAGTAAAAAAGATTTTCCGGATATTATTAAATGCAGATGAGAGGAATGAATATAATTGCCGAAACAGCCTACAATAGAAATTCAGAACAAAATAAAAGCGCTTGGCGAACAATTAGGATTTATATCGGTTACAGAGGAGCGGATACATGAAGATGATTCATATGCGCCTGTATATGATGCTGTATGGTATTTAGACTTAACGAAATATTTTAATCTTGAAGGGATAAAGCCATTATTTAAAAATGCTCCGGAACTGTTTAACAGAATGAAAAAACTGCCGTTTGCAGGCTTTGAAATCGAGGGCGCAAGCACATCAAGTAAAAATCAGATAGGCAATTTTGCAAATCTGATAAGCGGACCTTTTTTATATCGTTATGTTATAGTAAACAACAGTGAAGCAAACGGGGAAAATGACACATACAGACGAGGAATAAAGCTAAGCTCGTATATGCAGGAGAGTTTTGGTTATTCAAATACATTTTTCCTTGACTGCTCACAATTGAACGAGAGCCTTAAGAATTTTAACCCGATTGACTGTTCGCTTAGTTTATCCGAATTTTCAGAGGAAGAACGTAGGACCTGCGGAGGGGAAACAAAGTCGGTTCCTTTATATAATTTGCTTACTAAGTATCTGACAAAAACGGGACTTATTATCAGGCAAAATTATCAGCCTGAGGAATTAAAAATAAAATATGAATTACTGCATTTATGCGGCTGTGAAGGCATGCCGCCGGAAGCCGCTTTTTATCTTCATAATTCGTATTATAACGAGCCTCAGACATATGAAATAAAGAAATCATCAAGCGCAAAAAACAGTGTATATATACCAAAGCTTGATATTATGCTTGGTTTTAACGCGCCCGGGGGATTTAAAGAATGGATGCTCAGACTGGCTGATGTATTAAAAAATGACTGTGTACATTATCCGATTATGTATTCTTTAAAATATAAAAGAGGGGAACTGTTTATACCGTTAATAAGCATTGAAATTGAAACATCAAAAAATAAGCATATGAACGGCGGAATATGCAATATGTCAAAATATTCGTTCTGCGGTATTCTGGTATCGGTAGAGCATTCCGAAGGGCATATTGAATTTTTGAAGAAGCATCTGGGGATAGAGAATGTGACAAGCATATGCAGGGAGGAATTAACATGAAAATAGGGCTGTACTTACAGGATTACAGAAATTGCAGCGAGGAAATTTGCGATAAAGATTTAACAAATGCAAAAAGGAAGAATATCGATCTGCTGGTATTTCCCGAAACCTGTTATATCCCTTATGGAGATGATTTTTATGAGGTTGATATTTTTGAGAACAATGACGGTATACGGGACCATGCAATGCTTATAAGTCAGGAAATCGGCTGTGCCGTTATTATCGGCGCATCTGATGTAAACGGATATATATATAATATTTATGCAAACGCTTTTGCATCCGAGGATGAAACGGGAACAGCGTTATACATAAAGCATACAATGTCAAAAGCTTCACCTCTTGAATTTGATAATTACGATGAGCTTATAGACGCTGTATTTTGTCCCGTTATACTTCAGTCCAAAAAAATCGGTATGACAATTTGCTATGACTGCAATCATTCTCTTTTCAGCAGAGTTTATGGGAAGCAGAATATTGATATAATAATCAATTCAACAGGCGGAAATATAGTATATGATAAATGGTATCGCTATAACAGGGTAAGGGCATTGGAAAATCATTGTTTTACGTTCTGCACAATGGGATACTGCGATGATAAACGCCCGAATTCGTATACATATGGATTTACTCCTTCCGGCAGATTGATTATACCTGATTATATTTACGAGAATAATTCCGAATGGGACAGAATAGGAAATATTGCCGTATATGATACTGATAATATAGAAGACGGATATGAGGAATGCTATAATCTTAACCAAAAAGAGACAGATAATGAAAAAGGCACAATGCTTATAGATCCCGACAAATTCAAAGCCAAAAAAAACGATGAAATATATTCGTATGAAGAGAACGGATTAAAGTATATTATAGTAAAAGAAAATAATATAATGCTTCCGGAAAAAATTCTCAAAGAGATGTATGACACAAAGGAAAAGGGTATCAAATATCTGATTATAAATATCTGGGATAAGCTTGACAGGGATTATTATAATAGAGTGCTTGAGGATGTGCTTCGTGTGCGTTCTATGGAGAATTTCTGTGCGGTGATGATGATTTCACCTGAAATGACGAAATGTTTTCAATGCGGCGATAACAGAACGTCACAGGTCATACGCAAAAATGACGGAAAATATCGTCTTGACCTGAAAAGAATGGGAGGTCCGGAGGCTATATGGAAGAATAAGCGCGGTATGCGCGGTTCATGGCGGAGTGGATATGAGGTTTTAATTGACTATTTAAACGGAATTTGAAAAGCATATAGCGGCAGGAAAATGAGAAGAGCAGCAGAAAAAAAGTCACTGGAGTTTTTCTTCTGCTCTTCTTCATTTTATTGTGCAAAATCAACACAAAATTGATAATTTTTTATCGAACTTGATTATTTTATTAGAAAGTTAATAAATTTTGCAATATTACTTGAAAAATTATTGATTTTGGTATAAAATATAAGTATCTAATTATGCCGTTCTATCGGCAATGTAAAGGAGATTACTAACATGTTAAACAAGTTAAATGTAGAAGGTGTTGACGTAAAGGGCAAAAGAGTCCTTGTAAGATGCGACTTTAATGTTCCGCTTAACGATAAGCAGGAAATCACAGACGACACAAGAATTGTTGCGGCGCTTCCGACAATTCAGTATCTGGTAAATAACGGAGCGAAGGTTATCCTCTGCTCACACATGGGCAAGCCTAAGGGCAATCCGGTTCCGGAGCTTTCACTCGCGCCGGTTGCCAAGAGACTTTCAGAGAAGCTCGGCAAAGAGGTTGTATTCGCAGCTGACGATAATGTTGTAGGCGACAATGCAAAGGCTGCTGTTGCTGCAATGAATGACGGTGACGTTGTACTTCTTCAGAACACGCGTTACAGAGCAGAAGAGACAAAGAATGTTGCAGCTTTCTCAGAGGAGCTTGCTTCACTTGCAGAGCTTTTTGTAAATGACGCGTTCGGTACAGCTCACAGAGCGCACTGCTCAAATGTAGGTGTTACAGAGTATCTTAAGCCGGCAGCTGCAGGCTACCTCATCGAAAAGGAAATCAAGTTCCTCGGCAATGCGGTTAACTCACCGGTAAGACCGCTTGTTGCGATTCTCGGCGGTTCAAAGGTATCATCAAAGATCTCGGTAATCGAAAATCTTCTTAAGAAGGTAGACAAGCTCATCATCGGCGGCGGTATGGCATATACCTTCTTCGCAGCTCAGGGCAAGACTACAGGTACTTCACTTCTTGAGCCGGATTATATCGACTACGCTAAGAAGATGCTTGACGAGGCAGGCGACAAGATCGTTCTTCCTGTCGACACAGTAATCACAGAGAAGTTTGATAACGATGCTCCGTCAAAGGTTGTTGAGGGCGATATTCCTGACGGCTGGATGGGTCTTGATATCGGACCGAAGTCAATCGAGAAATTCAAGGCAGTTCTTGCAGACGCTAAGACTGTTGTATGGAACGGACCGATGGGCGTATTCGAGATGCCGAACTTTGCAAAGGGTACAAATGAAATTGCTTCACTTCTCGCTGAGCTTGACGCGACAACGGTTATCGGCGGCGGCGACAGTGTTGCGGCTGTTAATCAGGCAGGTCTTGCGGACAAGATGAGCCACATTTCAACAGGCGGCGGCGCTTCAATGGAATTCTTAGAGGGTAAGGACCTTCCGGGTATTGTAGCTCTCACAGATGCTGAATAATAAACACGCATCAAATTGTTTTTGATTAAGGAAAGGAAAAAACACAAATGGGAAAGTATATAATTGCAGGTAACTGGAAGATGAACAAGCTTCCGTCAGAGACCTATGATTTTGTAAAAGAGGTTGTTGAAGCGACAAAGGGCGCTGAGTGCGAGGTTGTATGCTGCACACCGTATGTATGTCTTGCTCCGGCTGTTGAGGCTGCAAAGGGCACACATGTAAAGATAGGCGCTGAGAACCTCCACCATGAGGAGAAGGGCGCGTTCACAGGCGAGGTTTCGGCTGAAATGCTCGTTGATCTCGGTGTTCAGTATGTAATCATGGGACACAGCGAGAGACGTGAATACAACAACGAAACAGATGAAACCGTAAACTTAAAGGCTAAGAAGGCGCTTGCTACAGGTCTTGTTCCTATCGTTTGCTGCGGTGAGTCACTCGAGCAGCGCGAGGCGGGAATTACAATGGACTGGATATCGATCCAGATCAAGAAAGCTTTCGCAGGTATCAGCGCGGATGACGCAAAGAAGGTTGTTGTCGCTTATGAGCCTATCTGGGCAATCGGCACAGGCAAGACTGCTACAGACGATCAGGCAGAGGAGGTTTGCGGCGGCATAAGAGCGCTCCTTGCTTCACTTTATGATGAAGAGACAGCAAATGCTATCACTATCCAGTACGGCGGCAGCATGAACGCGAAGAACTGCGCGGGACTTCTTGCAAAGCCGAACATTGACGGCGGACTTATCGGCGGCGCTTCACTTAAGGCGGCAGATTTCGCTGTTATCACATCAGCAGCTAAATAATTAAAGGTTGATATTATATATACCCATAAGAATCCGTGGATTTTTATGGGTATATTAGGATTTAAGCAGAAGGAGAAAATAACATGGCAAAATCACCGATAGCCTTAATCATCATGGATGGTTACGGCATTAATTCAAATACAGAGGGCAACGCTATCGCGGCTGCGAACAAGCCAAATCTTGATTCGTATCTGAAAAACTACCCCCACACACAGCTTCAGGCAAGCGGTCTTGCCGTAGGTCTCCCTGACGGACAGATGGGAAACAGCGAGGTCGGTCATACAAACATAGGCGCGGGCAGAGTTGTATATCAGATGCTCGTTAAGATAACAAAGGATATTGAGGACGGCACATTTGCCGAGAATAAGGCATTAAAGGACGCTATGCAGTCGGCAAAGGACAATGATAAGGCGCTTCACCTTATAGGACTCCTTTCAGACGGCGGTGTACACAGCCACATCAAGCATCTTATTGGACTTCTTGAAATGGCAAATAAGATGGGCCTTGAAAAGGTATATGTTCATACCTTCCATGACGGTCGTGACGTGCCTCCGACATCGGGCGTTGAATATATGCAGCAGCTCGTTGACGAGATGAAGAGAATAGGAACAGGCTCTGTTGCCACAATCAGCGGCAGATACTACGCTATGGACCGTGACAACGCATGGGACAGAGTTGTAAAGGCTTATGACGCTATGGTTCTCGGCGAGGGTATTCAGGAGACGGACCCGGTAGAGGCTATTAAGAATTCATATGAGAACGGCGTAACGGATGAGTTTATCGTTCCTACGGTCATAAACAAGGAAGGTACAATTTCAGCGGGCGACAGCGTTATCATGTTCAACTTCCGTCCCGACCGCGCAAGACAGATCACCAGGACCTTTGTTGATCCTGATTTTGACGGATTTGAGAGAAAGAAAGGTTATTTCAAGGTCAATTACGTATGTATGGCTCAGTACGACGCTGAAATGCCTAATGTAACAGTCGCATATCCGCCGGAGCAGCTCCATATGACCTTTGGCGAATATGTTTCAAAGCTCGGCATGACACAGCTCAGAATTGCCGAAACACAGAAGTACGCGCATGTAACCTTCTTCTTTAACGGCGGCGAGGAGCGTCAGTTCGAGGGTGAGGACAGAATCCTTATAAAGTCGCCTGATGTAGCAACCTTTGACCTCAAGCCGGAAATGTCGGCTCCCGAGGTATGCGAGGCAGTATGCAAGGCGATAGATGAGGACAAGTATGATGTAATTATCCTTAACTATGCTAACTGTGACATGGTAGGTCATACGGGCATTATGGATGCTGCAATCAAGGCTGTTGAAGCGGTTGATACCTGTGTGGGCAAGATGGTGGAAAAGCTGCTTGAAAAGGGCGGTAAGGCTATTATCACAGCTGACCACGGCAATGCGGATTGTCTTATTGACCCGGATACAAAGGAGCCGTTCACAGCTCATACGACCAATCCGGTCCCGATGATCGTTATCGGCGAGGGTGATGTTAAGCTCAAGGAAGGTAAGCTTTGTGATCTCTGCCCGACAATGCTTGATATGATGGGTATTGAAAAGCCGGCTGAGATGACAGGTGAAAGCCTTATTATAAAATAAGGGGAAAACAAAATGAAAAAGATATTAACAGTATTTTTTGCTTTAACGATAGTG
>JBJEFT010000010.1:0-3050 GCA_051874315.1 Candidatus Ornithomonoglobus sp. | reverse complement strand
CTGATGAGAGTACACTTTTAACAAGACTTAGAAAACAGAAAAATGTGCTGTATAAGTCAATCAGCGAAACAGAGCTTGTAATAAGCGAGCTTGACAGGCATATACAGGCATTGGAAAGGACAGGAGATATTATGAGTTATCAGAACAGTTACGATATTAATTTGGTTAAAACAGAAGATATATCGGTTATAGCAACACGCCAAAATATGAGCGTGGAGGATTTCTCAAGGTATTATGGCATACTTTACAAGCGTTGCGCGGATGAAAACATTGTGCTCAGCGGCGAATGCATGGCATTTTACTATGATAAGGAGTTTGATCCCGACAACAGCGATATAGAGCTTGCTTTGGGAGTAAAGGAGGAGGAAAAGGCAGACAAGGTTATAAAGGGAACCCTGTGCGCTTCAACAGTCCATTTCGGCGCGTATTCAAAGCTGCCGGAGGCATACGGAGCGATTACGCGCTGGATAGGTGAGAACGGCTATGAAATAACCGCGCCGCCTTACGAGATATACGTCACCTCGCATTTTGACAGAATTCCGGTTGACGAGTGGGAAACAAGAATTTTCTTTCCGGTAAAAATGAAATAATCTATTGCAATCCGTCCGAGATAGTGGTAGAATAGACAGCGGAATATATTTTACAGCTTAGGAGCAGTTATAATGGCAAACAAATTAACAGTAACAGATGAAAGATTGTCACCGCTGGGCGACTTTTACGGAATATTTTTTGAGGACATAAACCATGCGGCGGACGGTGGTCTGTATGCCGAAATGGTGCGTAACAGAAGCTTTGAGTTTTCACCGACAGATAACCCGTCATACAACGGTCTGACTGCGTGGATGGAATACGAGCCGCAGGGGACAAGGGTTTCACTCTCGATCCGCAATGATGCCTATGCCGACGCGGCAAATCCTCATTATCTTGTAATGGCGGTTGAAACGGACGGCGCGGCGGCAGGTGTGAAGAACGAGGGCTATAATTCCGGACTGCCCCTATACGGCGGAAAAGAATATAATTTCTCAATGCGGGCAAGAGCGGCGGAGGGAACAGAGATAACCGCCGCAATCGTAAGCGCGGACGGAAAAGTATACGACAGCGCGGATTTTACGCTTACAGAAAAATGGACGGATTACAGCGCTGTATTTAAGAGTACAGAGGACGATTTTTCATCAAGGCTTCTGCTTTCAATGAAAAAATCAGGCAAGGCGTACTTTGACTTTGTATCG
Organism: Candidatus Ornithomonoglobus sp.; assembly: GCA_051874315.1. Lineage (GTDB taxonomy): Bacteria > Bacillota > Clostridia > UBA1381 > UBA1381 > Ornithomonoglobus. The sequence goes on along the minus strand of JBJEFT010000010.1, from coordinate 1,821 downwards.
CTGTTTCCTAAGGATACATATAAGGGACGTGAAAACGGACTTCGCAAGGACTTAGCGGAGCTTTTAGCTGACCTTAAACCGAGGTTTGTGCGCTTCCCGGGCGGCTGCCTTGTGCATGACGGCTCGCTTAATAAAAATGACCGCGATTCCTGCTATCGCTGGAAAAACACCATAGGAGACATAAAAAGCAGACCTGCGAGAAGAAGCAACTGGCGGTATAATCAGACGCTTGGTCTGGGATATTATGAATATTTCCTGTTCTGCGAGGATATAGGCGCCCGGCCGCTGCCTGTTTTGCCGGCGGGATATAATCCGCATTCCCGACAGGGGGTTCCGTTTGATGAGCTTGGCGAGTGGATCGACGACGCTCTCGACCTCATAGAATTTGCAAATGGGGACAGTAAAACAGAGTGGGGAGCAAAGCGCGCGGCATTAGGTCATCCGCAGCCGTTTGATCTCAAATATATAGCAGTAGGAAATGAGGAGGTCGGACAAGGCTTCTTTGACCGCTACGATTATTTTCATAAGGCTGTTAAGGAAAAATACCCCGATATAAAGATAATAAATTCCGCAGGTCCCTTCAATCATGGCAGCGAGTATGACAAGGGCTGGGCAAGCGCGAGGAAAAACGGTTCGGATATAATTGACGAGCATTATTACATGGCTCCTGAGTGGTTTATTGCCAATTATCACCGTTATGATAATTTCAGCGCGGAGGATACAAAGGTATTCTTAGGTGAATACGCTTCATGGGATAACAATTATTACAGCGCGCTTGCAGAGGCAGCATATATGACAGGACTTGAAAATAATGCTCACGCGGTTGCCCTTGTATGCTATGCTCCGCTTTTATGCAACGCGCAGTATACAAACTGGGCGCCGGATATGATATGGTTTGACAATCACCGCGCATATGGCAGCGCAAATTACTATGTTCAGAAGCTGTTTATGAATAACCTTCCGACACAGCTTTTAAGAACGGAAAAAGAGGGCTTTGATAAGCTGAATGTACTCGGGACTGAAAAAATATGCGGCGGCATTGAACTTGCGGCAGACGGATGCAGCGCGGAGTTTTATAATATAAAAGTAACCGACAATGAAACAGGGGACATAAAAAAATATGATAACCTCAGCTTTACAAACGGCGGCAGCGCGGCTGTTGATGAAATCGTATCGGGACATTACACGATAGAATTAACCGCAAAGCGCCTGAGCGGCGACCTCGGCTTCAAGCTTACCTTTGCCAAAACCGCCGAAAGAAAGAAGCATGTGTGGTCAATCGGCGGATGGCAGAACCAGGACTGCATTATTGATAAGTTTGAGGGACACGCATCATGTCTTACTCAAAGCAGATTTTCAGTTGAAACTGGCATTGAATATAAGCTGAAGCTTGTTGTTGACGGCAGAATGCTTAAAACCTATATTAACGGCGAGCTGTGGAATAATATTGAGGACAAGCGGCTTATTCAGGAGGAGCTTTACTATACGGCGGGTATAGATGATAAGACCGGCGATATAATCGTTAAGGCGGTAAATGTAAATGATACACCGACAAAGGGTGTTATAGAGCTTCCATTTATTGAAAGTATAATCGGAAGCGTATCGGAGCTTTACGGATACGGAAAAAATGACGAAAACTCCTTTGAGGAGCCCCGAAAGGTTTATCCTGTTAACAGTGAAATCAAATCCGGCAAAAACTCCTTTGAGTTTGAATTTAAGCCTATGAGCGTAAGCGTGTTTAGAATAAGGGGATAAAGAAATAGGGACTGTATCAAAACTAAATTATTGTTTAGCGGCGAACCTCTCAGTCAGCCTTCGGCT
>JBJEFT010000009.1:0-12308 GCA_051874315.1 Candidatus Ornithomonoglobus sp. | reverse complement strand
AGCAAATCCATTTTTGATTGCCGCAGCTGTAGTAACCGCTTCAATGCCGCAATCATTAATGCTCTCCTTATACGCAATAAAATCATTCGCCATTGCACCGGCAGCGCCAGCCTCTATCGCTTCGTTAAAATCGGTAAAGCCCTGTTTTGCTGTTGCAAACTGCCGCGCAATATTGTCAGTACTCGCCCCTGTTTCCTTGACCGCTTCTCCGAGTTCACGGAATATGTCAATAGTATCCTGAGCTCCCTCAGTGTTGCCCGTCAAGAGGTCGCTTGCAAGTACCTTCGATAGACTCTCCGTGGCTGAATTTACTGAGGCTTCAAGTTCATCGCGTGAATTTTTAAGATTATCCGTATCCTCTGTGAGCTTTACAATCGCTTTGTCTGCGGCGTCATAAGCCTGCTGCACTGCCGTATATCCCTTTTGTCGGTCGAGACCGAGCGCCTCCGCTTTGTCGAGTAATGCGTCCCACTGTGTGTTGTATTCCTCATTTGAAACTATTCCCGCCTCATATTTTGAATTTAGGAGGTCCATCTGCGAAAGAATATCGTTATATGTCTGCTTCTTTTCTTTTAACAGATTAAGCTCATTTTCCATTTGTGGCAGATTTTTGACCGCATCAGAATACCTATCGCTTTTGTCGTAAATATCCGTAATAAGGTCACGCGAGTCGGTTATAAGCTCACTCCGCTCCTGATTGGTAATCGTCTTTATGGCGTTCTCGATCTTGTCCGCCGCCGTATCAACATCAGATGTATCAATATTCAGCTTATATTCTTGATTCAAAAGCTCCGCAATTTCTTTAAGCCTTGACTTTGCCGCCTCTATCTGCTCCGGTGAGCTGTCGGGAGAATTAATCACAAGCTTAAGGTTTTCGGTTTCCTGTGCGAGTGAATTTAATTCTTCAAGTGCTTCTGCGCTTTCCGCTATCTTCTCCGCTTGTTCAGAAAAACCATCTCCCCAGTTAAATTTGCTGTCGTACCATATTTTTTGTCCGGCTTTTACTGCCAGAGTTACCGCCGTAATGCCCGCTGCCGCAGCTGCTGCATATGGAACAGCACTCGCCAGTGTCGGTGCAAGCTTAGCAAATTTGCCGACTCCCTCTGTAATTGTTCCTACAGTTTTGATTGTGCCTGCCGTGCCTTTTGCAAGAACGCCGAGACCGACAGTAACGGCTCCCGCGGTAATCACAGCTTTTTTACCGCTGTCGCTCATTTCATTAAGATTTTGAGCAAAGGTCCTTACTCCTGCCGACACGTCCGTAATTGTCGGAAGCATAACCTCGCCAAGTGACCGGGCTGTTTCAACAACGTTATTTTTGGTTATTGCAAGCTGCCCCGCCGTTGTTTGTGCCTTAGCGTCCGCCTCGGTCTGTAGGGCGGTGTTTTCCTCCCATGCTTTATTTGAACGCTCCAGCGCGTCCGTCATAAGCTCAATGCCTTTTGTTGAAGCCAGCGCCTGTAAAGCGGCTATATCCCTGATATTTCCGAAGCCGAGTTCGTCAAGCGTGGAAATCTGATCCTCGCTCTCGGAAAGACCCTTTATAAAGTCCTGAAAGGCTCCCGAAGCGTCATTTTTCCATTGGTCGGCAAATTCCTTTGAAGACTTGCCCGAAACTTTTGCGAATTTTTCAAGGCTTTCGTCACCGCCTGCGACTGCTTTCTGCATGGTCATCCATATACGGGATACTGCAGAGCCTCCGGCTTCTGCTTGTATACCCATTGACGACAGCGCCGTTGAATAGCCGAGAATATCTTGTGCTGATATTCCTATAACGCCGCCGGTCTCGCCCATGCGAAGCGCCAGAGAAGCGATTTCCGCCTCAGTCGTTGCAAAATTATTACCGAGGTCGACAATTGACGAACCCAGATTTCTTATTTTACTCTGGTCCGTGTTGGTTACATTCATAAATCTCGCAAGAGTAGCCGCGCCCTCTTCACCCGCAAGATTTGTTGCGGTACCCATCTGCGCCATAACCTCGGTAAAGTCGATAATATTGTCCGTGGTAATACCGAGCTGTCCGCCTGCTGCCGCAAGCTCTGTGAGTTGCGCTGTAGTCTGAGGGATAGCGTTGTGGCCGTTTACGCCTACCGTAGTCATGTCAATAATGCCTTGCTTTACCGCTTCAAGCTGCTCCGGCGTACCTTCAACAGTCTTTTTTACATTTGCAAAATTATCCTCAAAATCAATAGCCGCCTTTGCCGATGCCACTCCCGCGGCAGCTGTGGCAATCGCCGCCCTCTGCAGGGGCTTTGTCATCTGGTCTATGCCCTCGCCGGCTTCCTTCCACCTTCTGCCGGATTCGGTAGCTTTTTCGGAAAAGCTTACCTGCTTTTTCTGCGCGGTCTCCGTTTCCTTGCTGTTTTTCTTAACCGCTTCGGTATTTTTGTCAACCGCCGTTGTTGATGTTTTTGTTGCCGTTTCATTCTTCTGGGTGGATTTTGTCTGATTATCTTTGGCCGCTGCCGCCTCTTTTGACGCTGACGTATTCTTACCGACAGCGGACGTATTTTTTTCAATCTCAGAGCTGTTTTTCTGTGTTGACGTCGATGCTGATTTATTGCTCCCCTCAAGGTTTGAAAGCGCGCTTTGCGCCTGTCCGACCGCCGCCTGCAGTCCCGAAGCATCACCCGTTATTTCAACTGAAATGGTTTTGTCCGCCATAAAAAGCCCCCTCAATATCCGTATAGCATCCGCTGTTCGTCCGTCATTTTCTCAGGAGGCGGCAGCGGTGCAAATTGCTCCGTTTCATACAGGTCGTTTAACATCTGTAAAAAAATCCGCGGCGTTTGCCGGGCTGTTACGTCCGGCATTATACCGCGGGTCTTAAACATTATCGTGTACATGGAACGAAGTCTTGTTTTTTCCTTCCCTCCGCCGCTTTTCTGCGGCGTTTTCAGTTTTTTACCGTGTCGAGATAGATTTTCCACACATCATGGCAAAGTCTCCTGCGCTCCTTGAACGGAAGCTTTTCTATCGCATCTTCGGTGAGAGCAGTCTCGCGGAACATATAGCTTACCGCGTCTTTTGTGGCATGCAGGACGCCTTCATTTGTGCCGAGATGGTCATCTATCAGGCACATTGCTTCAAAGTCAAATTCTTTCGAGACTACCGTTTTTCCGTTATGCTGAGCTGTTAATGTATTCTGCATTATACTTTACCTCCGTAACATTAGGCTTCTGCGGTCTTTTCCGGCGAATATGTCGGATCGGAGAACCACTGCTCTTCAAATGTCGCAAGGGCAATGCCAAGCTCCTCCACTTTTGTCTGGTCGATATATCCGTAATACTTGCCGTCCGAATCTCTCTTGACTGCGCTGAATGTCGCTGTTGCGGTCTGGAACTCCGGCGCGCCGCTTGACGGCTGTGTCTGACCGCCTGTGTTTGACGCAAAGCTGTAAGAACCCTTGTAATAGCGTACATATCTGTATGTACCGTCAGCTTTCTTCTGTCTCCATGCAACTCCGAAATAAACCGTCTTAGGCTCTCCCACTTCAAGAACACCGTTGGCGCCGAGTTCAAGTCCTCTCCATGCGGCGTCTGTTTCCTCCGGGATGTCTGCGTTTGTGAGCTCGTGCCCCAGGTTCTCAAGATAGGACACGTTGCAATAAGCGCCGTTATCCGCATCAAATACTGCATTGCCGCCGCTGTCTGACGGTGAAATCTGTGTTACACCCGGCAGCGCTACAGCTGCGCCGTATGTAATCGCTCCGTCCTCTGCCTCACTTGCAATTGGGAAATAATGATACATATCGATACCGATAGTCGGCATCGGTTTTCTGTTTGTGTTTGCCATAATTTAGTCCTCCTGACTTATAAATATTTTTGAAAATCTTGTTGTTCTATGATAAATTCCGTCTGTTTTATCTACATGTCTGTTGAGTTCGGTGTACCAGCCCGCCGCATTCATTACAGAAATAACCTCGCAGGCAATTTTTGCCGCTTGTGACGGGTCTCTGGCCCATATGTCTATTACCAACAGCCCCTTATCTATATCCGTCTCGTTATCGCTTGCAAAAGCGCCTGACGTGTTAAGATCGTAAAAGCTTATAACCGGCAGTTCGTTCCACTGCTCCGGACGTGTATATACCAGCTTATACGGCAGCGCTGCAAGCGTCTTTTCTGCATCTGCATTAATATCAATCAAAGCCTTCTGCCTCCTTCAGTATTGCCTCGCCTCCCGCGCCCCATTTCGGCGCATACTCTATGCGGTACAGCCCGCCGTCCGGTCTTGTATGCCCGATCGGAAGCTTTGTTTTTAATAGCAGCGCATCATTAAGCGTTATGCTGTCAATAACCCTGACATAGTTTCCTTCCGTGAGCATTTTAGACACATCGGCGCCGGGCGCGCAAAACAGTCTGAGCTGACAATCCTTCTTTAGTCCGTAATCTTTTTCCGCCAGATCGCCGGAATAGGGCTGCAGGTCGGCGAGGATATAACCAAGAGAGGTCTTTGTTCTCGTTTTGGTATATGCGCCTGTTTCGGTTATTTTCAGTACCTCCACAGGGTCGGTATAAAACGCAGCAAACGCCGCCGCAAAGTCGATATTTAACATAGCTTAAGCCTCCATATCGTCAGTTATCTCGCTCGGTGTCCGCGCTTTGCGGTACGGATTCAGTCGGCGGGAATACTGTTCGAATATATCCTCGGACCGTATCGTTTCATATGATACGCTGCGGCTTCCTTCAGAAATGCTCTTTATATCCGTCGGCGTATTCTCTGTGCCGTATTTCTTGTTGCGGTACAGGTCCGCAGCCATAAACGGCACAAGGCTCTGCAGCTTTGTCGGTATCTCACGCAGATGGCAATAACTCAGTATATAATCCCGGGTCTCGTCAAGGATCAGCTCCAGAAGAGGATCCTTTGACGTGTCCTCCCGGGCAATACCGAGCAATATTTTCAGCTGCTCCATATGTACCTCTTACTGCGTATTCACAACTACGGTCGCAAGCTCGTTGTCCTTGATCCAAAGGTCGTGATATTTGCGGTAATCCATCTTCCACGCGTCATGCGACTGGTTGATGTTCGGGTCAAATACTCTGATTTTATCCGTCTTTGAGATTGCCACAGGCACGGTCGCCGGAGTAATGATCCAGTTGATCTGCTTTGCCTCCGCCGTTGCCTCAAAGCCGCCCTTCTTGCGGTCCGAGCCATCCTCGGCGTCCTGCTCGCCCTTGTAGAAGGTGTACGCTGTTTTCATACGTCCCGACGGCACAGGCTTCAGAATAAGGTTGTCGATCATTCTGACCTTTGTGTTGATCTGTCCGCGTGAGAAGTCCTCCACTCTGATCTGCTTTGATATTTCGGTGCTGTTTTCAAGGATTGCAAGCACGGTTGTCGGAATAGACGCTATGAGCGTAACCGAATCACCCGTTATATCTTCAATCTTTGTTTTATCAGCCTTGATTGCGGAGAGAATATTTGCTGCTGTGTAGCTCTTTGTTGTTGAAACATTCGTTGACGCATATTTTCCCGCAGCCGCAAGCTGATAAATCTTTGCGTATCTGTACGCGTCGATCTCCGGTATTGCGTACTGACGCTGGAACGCCGACATTACCGCGGTAGCGTTCGCGACAAAGTTGGTTTCGTTCACATCCATAGCGTCAAGCTGGAAGGAACGTCCTCTGTCCATTGTCATTTCCTTTGTCTGGTATGAAAGCTTTACGCCGCCGCGTGTGAAACCGTTATCACGGTCATAATCCGCAAGACCGTCCATATCCAGTGTCGGAATTTTCACTTCACGACCGCCGTTATAGATTACCTGTCCCGCGTTCTGCTCCATCCAGCCTGTCGTTGACTCCGCGACAATCTGCTGATCAAGCGCTTTCATCACAAGTGCGACAAATTCAAGTGTGTTAATTGCCATTGTTTAAAACTTCCTTTCTGTAAAAATTAAATATTCATTTTCATTGCAGCGTTTATTTCGTCCTGCAATGTTTTTGTTCCGCCGCCGGCATTGGTACCCGCTCCGCCTCTCGGTGGTGTGCCCTTCATGCGCTGCGCAACACCCGCATCAACAGCGCCCTTATATTCCTTGGCTATGCTGTCAATGCGCTCCTGTGTCGTCTTCTCATCAGCCGCGACAACCATACCTGCAAAGCTGGCGGGCAGTCCCGCGGCCGTGAGCTGGCGTTCTGCGAAGAAACTGAGCTTTTCCGCCGCGAATGCCGCTTTTTCACGTTCAAAATTCTCGTGATCAATGCGCGCTTCTTCGGCCTTGCGTTCCTTATCCGGCAGCTGTGCAAGGCGCTGAGCCTCCGCAACGGCGTTCGCAATGCGTTCATTGATCCCCTCATTGGCCTTTGTGATAGCTTCGGCAACCGCTTTGTCCAAATCCGCCTGAGTATATGACGCCGGCGGATCACCCGCCGCCGCTGCCGGATCGGCTCCTGTTCCCTTCGGATCGGCCGCGCTGTTCTGAGGATCATTGCCTCCGTTCTGCGGGTCGCTTGCTGTCTGCGCCGGATCGGTTCCGGCTGTCGGTTCTCCATTCTGATTAAACATCTTTCTGTGTACTCCTTTCATAAAGTTTATAAAAAACGCTATAAAGCGTATTTTAACGATTTTTCTTAAGACGTTCATTCTATCGCCTCTCACACATAAAAATAAAGCCTTTTCACGCCATGCTCAGGGCAGTTTTATTTGAAATTCGGAAACGTTTACGAATTTCACGCATAAAAACTTTTCCGCTATGCTGACTTGTTTTTATAGCTTCTCCGTGCCTCGTCAAAAGCCTGCTTCTCCTCCTCGGTCATGCTTTGGCGCCACTCATCATACGACATATCATCAATAACCTTATTCCTGCCAGTGAGCGGATTTCTGGCGCGTCTGCCGGAGCCGAACCGCATCGCTATCGTTGTTGTACACCTGCACCTCGGATGCATAACAGGAAAATTTACACCCTCCTGTCTTTCAGATACCTTAAAAATCTGTCCGTCAAGGTGTCCGCACACTTCGCAGGTCACTTCATCAAGCGTTGCCATGTATCGGTATTCCTCAATACCTATATCCTCATAAGCCTTCGCGTCCGAAAGTGCTCTTGCATGCGCTGTTTCCGTATGTATAAGAGTTGTCGCATGGAATTTCTCAACTTCAAACGCCTCTGCCAGTTCCGCCGCCGCTTTGTCGAGGGAACGTCCGGTAACAATATATCTGCCTGTTATCTCCTGCGCCTCACGGGCAAGTCTTGCGGTATTGTCCCAGATCCTTTCTGAGAACCGTTTTCCGTGCCACGGCTTGCTCATAACTTCATCCAGCGCCGCCTCATCAATAAGGCTGAACGAGATACCGGCATTTATTCCTTTTGCAGTATCGTCAACAACTCTGTAAAAATTATTTTTATAAGCTGTTTTCCGGATTGCCGTTCCGGCTTTGCGTAAATCCATTTCAAGCGTAATCATACGAAGCTCAATATTGTTTAATACCTCTTTATATCGCTCCGTCCTAGAGGCATATGCACGTTTTGAGAGGCCGTCTCTGTGTATAAAATCCAGTATTGCCTTCCGCTCCTGCTCCGTCTCTGCATCAAGAAGCGTCTGCGTAAGCTTTTCCATGTCATAGTTCCGCAGCTCTGACGACAAATAAAAATCCGCAGTCTCATCATCTATGCCGTATCTTTTAGCAAAATTATATTTAATTTTTTCGATCTCACTCTGTATATCCTTTTCGGCGCGGTCGTACATTTCAAGCATCTGCTCCAGGTACTTTTCCGCCTCCGTGTACATCTCCTGCTCCCGCTGTTCCGCCGCGCGGAGCCAGTATTCTTTATTTTTCACAGTACCGCCGCCTTGATTGTATCAACGATTTGCCCCTCATTCTCCACAAGAGCCGGGATAAGATAAGGCTGCGCTGCCATCTTACAGGTGCCAAACTCAACATAGCCGGCATATTCTTTGTTGGTGCCCACAATAACGCTGTTGTCTCCGCCTTCTGTTTCAATCGACGCCCGAAGCTCGCCGTGTGGCCCTCCCGGTCTTGTCCATTCGGTCGATACCGGACATAATGCTTTTGCAGCTCCCTCCACAACTTTTCCAGCCCTCTGCAGTCCGACAGCCAGACCCATTTGTGCATGCATAAGCTCTTGTTCAAGCATTGCGTTAACATCCCCGATACCGTCAATACTGATTGAAATCTGCGCCATAGCCGCCTCCTTTTGCTATCCCTTCCACGCGTCTGATTTTTTCCTCATAGTCCGCCGCTGCCTGATCCCTTACAAGCTTTGCCTCTTCCTTCGGATCACTTACAAAATCAAGCTGAGAGAGCTTTGTTTCGAGCGAAACATCATCTCCGAGGTAACTCAGCATCTGTGCAATCTCAAGGCTATTTACCGGCAGATTACGAGTGAATATAACATCAACCCTATGGACCGGGACCTCCGGCATATTCTTTTTAATTCCAAGAAAATGATTATACATTCCAAATCTCTGCTTCAGGCTTTCGCTGAAATACCGCTCCTTGTTTTTTATAAGCTGCTCGACTTTGAACAGCTTATACTTTATCGCAACACCCGAAAGATTATTTCCAAAACTCTCGTCCAAAAAATCCGGCACTATGCTTAATCTATGTATATCCTCCTTCAGATCGTCACGAAGCATTTTTATATCGCTTTCGGTCATGACATCAGACAAGAATTTTGCGTCACTACCCTCAAAACCCACTAAAATCCGCTCTTTCTTAAGTTTTTTTGCGGTTTCGCTGTCCATGTCCATATTTGATATAAATAAAAACGAATTGACAAACTGTTCTTTATCATTCACGCGGTCAGACTGGAGCTTGTTATATGCGTCAATAAGTGAAATCTGCTGTTCAAAATCACCCTGCCGCTCCGTATTGTTGATATGCTCTATAAGCGGCACAGCGCCGAAATAATGCGGTTCCTCAAAGGTAAGCTGCATTGCCTCCCACGAATCCGAAGCGGCCTCGTAGGTGCGTATCATGGTTTCATCATACACGTTGCACACTGTTCCGGTAATTGAGCCGTTAATATCATAGGTTTTATAATAATACACTCCGAAAAGCGGGAAATGTGTGCAATCATCATTGTATACTACAAACGCCTGTTCCGGACGCACGACAGCGCTGCGCGGCTTACTGTCGCCGTCAGCATAAATCAGCTCATACGCCCTGCCGAATATCCCCATCATCTTTACGAGCTCACTATCAACACCTGCAATATCTTGTTCCAGATAAGCGTTATCTATCAGCGATATATCATACTCCTCCGACGCGGCATACTTTACCGGATTTCCGACGATGTACGCCTGCGCTATATCAACTATGTATTTTGCATGATTGCAGACAATCTTGTTATTTGCCGCTCCGGAGTTTTCCTTTTTACGCCCAAGAATATCATGCCGGCCTATATAATAATCGTTGAGCCGTTTATACCGCCACACCTCGCGCTCATGCTTGCGGATAAGTGCAGCCAGTATTTCGGTCGTTACACCGTCTTTGATAATATTTTCGTCTATAATCATATACCAAATTCCTCTCTTGAAATTACTCTTGCTTTCCGTAATGTTATTTCATCCTCCATTGCGTATCGTACCGCGTCAATAGAGTGATTATTTTTATCGGGATAGCCATCCTTAAAGCCGTCGTTTCCGTCCGGCTCCAACTCATAATCCAAAAATTCTCGCGCGGTTTCAGGACATCGCGTTCTGTCGATAATGATTGCTTCAAGGCTCTGTAAAAACTTGATACCGTATTCAATGCTGTCCGGGCCTTTGCGCGCTCCGTTAATATGCAGACCGTAACCTCTCAGCTCCGCAATAGATTTCGGCTCGGCGCTGTCTGCGATAATTGTCTGGCTGTAACGGCCCATAGCCTTTATTTTTTCTGCCGCTTTTTCATTCGATAAGCCTTGCTTATATATTTCACCGAATATATAAAGCTGTTTCCGCTTTTTATAATAATGGCACAGCACATATACAAACGGATCCGCCGCATAACCAAAATCTATACCGCGCTTTATGCGGTCAAATGCCTTTATTTCATCATCACTGATGCGCCGTATTGTAACATTTGCAAATACCTCTCCGCCCGTTCCGGTTACGATTCCGAGATACTCATGTCTATACGCATCCTCATTCGTTTCTTTGAGGTGCTCCGCCTCGATTATGAACTGCTCGCCAAGCCATTCACGCGGTACATCAAGATAAGTACTCGTGTGCACAACGGAATCAGAGCTGACTTCAAGCACCTGCTTGTTTACCCAATTCCTCTGCGACTTCGGAGGATTGTAGGAGTAGAAAACGTCAAACTTTGCGCCGCCTCGCATTAGGGACTGGTTTATAGTTCGTATCTCCTGCATACCTGTAAATTCGTCACATTCCTCATACCAGATATAACGGATATACCCCTTTGAAACCTTTGTCGATTTGAGTTTTCTCGGCTTGTCGGCGCCTCGGAACAATATTCTCTGTCCTGTAGGATTATATACAAGCTCCAGCGGCGAAAGCTTTGCCGTCCATTGCTCCGAAACACCGAGCTTATCTATCGCCCAGAGCAGCTGCTCATATACGCTGTCCTTGAGGTATAATCCGACCTTGCGTATCGCAACCGCATTCGCATTCAGGTTCTTCATGATCCCCAAAATAATCTCAATCGAGATAAAGGATGACTTTGTCGAGCCTCGCCCGCCTTTAAGCCAGTAATGCGTACGCTGCCCGGATTTTATATCCTTGTGAAGCTCAAAAAACTGCGGCGCAATGAGTTCAGACAACCTAACCATCTTTACCGCCTATATCGTCAATAATCTGTACTGCGGCGGAACCGCTGACGTTCACGTTATCTTTGAACAGTCCGAAACGCTTGCCGAGTAATTCTGCGGCTTTGAGCTTCTCCCTTTCATCCGGCGCCTTGTTCATCGTCCTTGCCACCGAAACACCGTCCCCCTCGCCCTCGATTACAACTATCTCGGACTGTGTCTCGCCACGCAGTACGGCCGTGAGGTATTCCATGACTTCTTTTGCGTCAGCCGTCTTTTCATCATGCAGTTTTTCAAGCTGTTCATCAATGTACTTTTTTATCTCAGCATTTTTAAGCAATCGCATACCGTTTGAACCTGCAACCGTATCCTTCTTTACACTCGGATAAGCCGCCTTGTAAGCTCTGGTCGCATTGCAGTCAATCAAATATTCATCTGCAAACCGTTTCTGTTTCTCAGTCATGAAATCACCTCCGTTCCTATCCTCCGCATGCAAAAAGGACACCCGGCTTATGCGGATGCCCTTCGCGAGGTAAAATAATGGTTTGACCTACTTTTCACATGATACATTATATCACATATCAAAGCGGACATTCAAGGACATCTTTTGCCGCCTGTAATGCCTTGCCATGCAACCTGCGTACATGCCGCTCATCATAGCCCATAAGTCCCGCGATTCGCTCCCACTTCTCAAAGTTTATGTACCGCAATATCAGCAGCTTACGCAGCGTATCATCCTTTACTTTGCTTATTGCCTGCGAGATCTCGTTCTTGATCTCATACAGCTCATCGAGCCGCTTGTTGATCGTCTCCTCATATGCGGCATAGTTTACAAACTTATCTTCTGACGTGTTCCGTCTTGAAGTCTGCACCTTCTCGCCGCCCGGATCGGCAGTCGCGCTTGTTGCCATAAGCAGCGCCTTGTCACGTTCTTTGATAAGCGCATTGATCTCCGTATCAATCCTGTAGCCCCTGATCAGCCATTCTTTGGTCGTCATTATACGTCCTCCTTCTTTCCTCATCTTCGATAGCTCCTTTAAAATAGCTTGTTGCAAGATAAGCCATATCATCGTCAAGTTGCTTAAGAAATTCTCTGATTATGCTGTCTATAACAGAGATCAGTTTATCAGCACTACCGTTAAATGTTGTTGTTATATCTAACATGTCTCCGCGCGGTTCACCTACGGACAATATGCAGACATTTTCGTCAAAGTTCATTCCCTTTGCCATCCTGTTGACGTACTCCGCAAATTCCTTTGTCATGTGTCAGTCCTCCTCTCAGTCCTCATAAAGCAGCGGATCCCCGTTTTCATCTACCAGTAAAGTAAAAGTGCCCATGTTGTATACTCCGTCTGACACTGCATACATAACCTTTGTATTTTTATCATACACAACACGCCAGTTCTTACTCACGCTGCTCTCGACTGTGACAAACCTTGAATTGTCTGTAGCTGATGAATCCTCAACACCGTTGCCACCGCATGACGCTAAACTCAGCATCAGCATTGCGCATGATAAAACCATAATAATTTTCATTTTTCTGTATCTCCTTTCGCTTTTTCAATTCTTGCTTTCAGGCTCATAAGCAAAGCCTCCTGTG
>JBJEFT010000008.1:0-12342 GCA_051874315.1 Candidatus Ornithomonoglobus sp. | reverse complement strand
AAAGCCGGAAACGTCCGGAAAGGATGATGCGCCGGAAAAAGACGAAAAGCCGGAACCTCCCGAAAAGAATTATGCGCCGGAAAAGGACGTGAAGCCGGAAGCGCCCGAAAAGGCTGATGAGCCGGAAAAAGACGTGAAGCCGGAACCGCCCAAAGATGACAAGACCTTTGAGATAAAGTCGGAAAGCAAGGAAACAAACGAAACAAACACAAAGACAGAGAAATCGGAAAAGGAGTATGAGAAGGAACGTACGACATCGGAAAAGGAGACTTCCAAGGAAAGTAAAATTGAGAAAGAAAGCGGAGCTTCAAAGGACGATTCTTCCCCTCAATCAAAGGAAGATAAAGATAAATAATTACAAATAAATACATAAACAGTAGGGTACGCTTCAGTGATGGCGTACCCTTATTTTTGCACTTATAGAATTGTCAGTTTAATTCAAGCTGTATTGAGGCACCGGGGTCACAGAGACCTTCAACAATGATTCCGATAATGCAGCTTGCATCCGTGGCAATTGTTATTGTCTGATTAAAGCTTCCGTCAAAGATTCTTGTTTCTCCGGATGAATTTGTTACGATACCATGTGCTCCGGTAAAGCTTTTCTGCTCCTCTTGGTTATTTGTAATAACCGACTTAAACGCTGTGGCGGTCGAACCGTCAGTATTTTTGATCGGTATTGTAAGATCGTAGCTTACAGCCGTGTTATATGCGTAATCCTCTGCTATGACGGTGATTGTCGCGGGATTGGCGTTTGTCAGCGTAAAGGCTTTTTCATAGCTTGTCTGCATATTATCAAGTGTGGCTGATTCTGTTTGCGTATTGCCGTCTGTGTCGGTGTAGCTTACAGTCACGCTTCTTAAATAATTCGTGTCTGCCGCCTTCACGGTAAGAGTGCTTCCGTCCTCGCTCAGCGTTTTTGTAACTGTCGGCGCGGTTTTATCGATTATAATCGGAAAATCAAGCGTCTGCGGAGCTGTTCCGCCGTTTCCGTTATCGGCATAGCCTGTAAGCCGGAAGGTGTATTCACCGTCCTCAAGCCCGCTTAAATCCCGCGCCAGATCAAGCGTTTGCGTGCTGAATTTAGAATATCTTCCGCTTTTTGTTTCCGTGACAACGGATTTATCATCTTGCAGTATGTCAAGATGTATGGAGTTGCTCGCGCGGTAAAGACCGAAGGTAGCCGAGATCGTATCCGCTTTGCCGTCACCGTTGGGGGACAGTATGAAATATCCCTTATTGAGCTGTACCGATTTATCGTCTATTTTTGTTGAAATATACGTCTTATAGTCATAGGTTTTTCCGCCATACACAGCATAGAGCGTGCTGCCGGCCTCGTCATATACCGTGCTGTCCCACAT
Organism: Candidatus Ornithomonoglobus sp.; assembly: GCA_051874315.1. Classification (GTDB taxonomy): domain Bacteria; phylum Bacillota; class Clostridia; order UBA1381; family UBA1381; genus Ornithomonoglobus. Next base: position 10,984 of record JBJEFT010000008.1, on the reverse strand, counting down.
CGGGACCGCGCCCCAGTCGCCGCGGAAGCACATGAACGGAAGCCCGACGGAATATTCGCTGTTTGAAAGGCGGATAAAGCCGTCAAGGTAAAAGCCGTTTGTAAATACGGCGGCATAATTTGCAAGCTGTGTATTGTTAAGGGTGACAGTTACAGATACCTCCGATGTATCGTTGGCTTTGACTGTAACGGCATTATCGGTATATGAATCGACCTTAACCGGACTTGTACCGTAGACAAAAATCTCCACAGCTTCCTCTGAAGCTTTCAAAGCTCCGTCAGAAATCATTTCAAGTGAGACATTGTCAAAGGTTATATCGCTGTCCGAAAAATTGCTTACCGTAAAAGCGAGCGTAAAGGTATTGTCTATGTCATCACCGAGATTTACAAGCGTTTTACCGTCATTGTTATAGAGTACAACCGGGGTTGTTACCGCCTTGTCAAGGTTCGCCAGTCCCGCGCCCTGCTGCCGCGGTGAATACGGAAGCCCCAAGCTCTGTTCCTCATCTGTAATCGGGTTTCTCAAAGGCTCAGCTGTGGACATAAGAAGCTGTTGTATCAGATCCGCAGTGTTGATGCCGGTAAGCTCACCAAACGGCTTTGTATTTAGATATTCCTTAACGCACGCCGAGGTACCTGCAATATAAGGTGATGACATTGAGGTTCCGCTCAAAATCTGATAGCTGCCCCCAGGCGCGGCGGAATATATATTCCCGCCGTATGCGGTTATATTAGGGGTAAGCTCTAATGTTTCTGTAACTCCCCATGAGGTGAAGCTGCTCGGCTGATTGCCTGTTGAGCTTTGCGCTGTGTCAACCATGGTTCCGCTGACATAGACTGTTTTTTTCGTACAGGCAGCAAGCTTTTCTCCTGTTTCGGAGGTAACAACCATTGTCGGCAGCTTGCAGCCTGAAATGTTTATATATTCATTATCGGTGTTATATATTATTGCGCCGACAGCCCCGGCATTCTTTGCGTTGGTTGTTTTTGCCTCAAAGGTAGCTGCTCCCCGCTGTATCAGAGCGATTTTGCCTGTTAAGTCCTTTCCGGTGAAATCAGCGGCCAGACCTATACCGCAGTCAACATATTCTGTTGCCGAGGTGAACTTTGAAGAAAAGTCGGCTATATTATCTTCTGACACATTTAAGCCCGGTACCTCGCTTCCGTCACCGAGGACAAGCTTGGAAAGGTTCATATAGTAGCTCGGTATATTTGCCGAAGCGACTGAAAATGTATTTGTATCCTTTGCAAACATTCCCTCCGCGCTGTAGTCGGGGTTGGTTACAAGCGGTGTTGAACTGTAAAAGCCGCGCGCTTCATTTCCGCTTGAAACACAGACCGGAATACCGGCGCTGCGCGCAGCGGCAACCGATTTCAGAACACCGTTTGCATAGTCGCTTAACCGCACATCAACATATGCAAGTCCGATACTCATGTTGATCGCGTCAACATTAAGCGCCGCCGCATCGTTGAGAGCCGCCATTATGCTTGAAAACGGAACCCCGCCGCTGGCATTTGAGCATGCCATGAGCACAAGCTGCGCATCGGGTGCCGCGCCGTTTATAGTATCGCCGTTTGCGATAATGCCGTTCTTTCCTGCGGCAATTCCGGCAACATGTGTTCCGTGCTCATTATTATTGCCGATTGCGCTGTCCTCTGAAGAATTTTCATAATAATCATATGTAAACGGGATTTTTTCACTGTAATATTTACCTCTGCCGGAAAGCGTTCCGCTTATTGCGGTTTCTATATTCTCCTGTGAATATTTAGGACTTTCAATATCAGCGTTAAGATAAGGATGGCTCAGTTCAAAGCCGGAATCTATAATTGCTATAGCTGTACCCCTGCCTCTGTAGGCTGTATTTGTCTGTATTTCCATAACATCGTCACCGTCCGCAGGCTCATCCTCGATAACGTAAAGCAAACCATCCTCGCTTACGTTCACAACACCGTCAAGTGAGAGCAGCTTATCAATATCTCCCCGCCTTGCGGTAATTGTAAAGCCGCTGAAAAGCTGTGAATAGACAAAGCTTTCTGAGGTATCGGAGCCAAGCTCCTCTGCCGCCGCGCTCAGAATTTCCGAGTTCTGCTCCGTCACATTCTGAGCAATCTCTTCCTCGTCAATATCTGCAAAAAGCGCTATACCGGAATTTTTAAGCGCGGTGTATTCTGCCGCCGGACTGAAATCCGTTTCAACAATAAATGTAACAAACTCATCATCCGCGGGATATGAGGCGGTTTCCGCTGCGGCAGCCGCCGCAGGTAAAACAAATGATGCGGTAATAAGTGATGTAATTATGCGCAATGAAAATTTATTCAAGACAACTCATCTCCTTCGATATATCTATAGTCTGATTATATCATATCAGAAGGACATTGTCAAATATTAACTGATTATATTATTAATGTTCTTTATCTGCTGATAAAAAGTTCATTATATCGAAAAAATTTAATTTTTATACATTTTGAGGTTGCTTTTATTCATTTTATATGCTATAATGGTAAACATACATTCAGTTCATAATAGGTTAAGGAGGAAACAATTAAATGATAAATATGAATAATGTTTGTATTATGATTGCCATTGTCGCATATCTGCTGCTTGTGCTGGGTATCGGCGTATGGTTTTCAAATAAGAATAAAACAACCGATGATTTCTATCTCGGAGGACGTAAGCTTGGACCGCTGGTAACGGCGATGAGCGCGGAGGCATCGGACATGAGCTCATGGCTGCTCATGGGTCTGCCGGGTGTGGCGTATCTCACAGGACTTGCGGAGGCTTCGTGGACCGCGATCGGTCTTGCGGTAGGTACATATCTGAACTGGCTGATCGTTGCAAAGAAAATAAGACGGTATTCGCATCAATGCGGCGCGACAACTCTTCCGGCTTTTTTTTCCGCAAGGTTCAGGGATAAGTCGAATCTGCTCAGCGTCATTGCGGCTCTTGTGATTATTGTATTCTTTGTGCCGTATACGGCTTCGGGCTTTGCAGCGTGCGGAAAGCTTTTCAATTCATTATTCGGAGTAAATTATCTGACGGCAATGATCGTATGCGCGGCTGTAATTATTCTGTATACAATGCTTGGCGGTTTCCTTGCCGCGAGTACATCAGACTTTATCCAGAGTATTGTTATGACCGTTGCACTGATTGTCGTTCTCGGCTACGGAACAGTTCATGCGGGCGGTATCGGCGCGGTAGTGGAAAATGCAAAATCACTTCCGGGCTATTTCAGCGTAACCAACATATTTGTTCCGGAAACAGGCGGCTCTGAGCCGTACAGCTTCCTTACAATATGCTCGCTTCTGGCATGGGGTCTCGGATATTTCGGTATGCCGCATATCCTGCTGAGATTTATGGCTATTGAGGACGTAAAGAAGCTTACTCTTTCAAGACGTGTCGCATCCGTATGGGTCGTAATTTCAATGGCTGTGGGAATATTTATCGGTGTTGTTGGTCTCGGCATGGTCGCTAACGGCGCAATGCCTGCTCTTGATGACCCTGAGAGAATTATAGTTGTGATTGCAAGGCTTATAAGTGAGCACGGCGCGCTTGCTGCTCTGCTTGCGGGTGTGATCCTTGCCGGAATCCTCGCTGCGACAATGTCAACCGCAGATTCGCAGCTGCTTGCGGCTTCGTCGTCGGTTTCACAGAATATAGTCAAGGAAAAGCTTGCTAAAAATATGAGCGAAAAGACAACAATGCTTGTCGCAAGACTTACACTTGTAGCAATCGCAATTGTAGCCGTATTCCTTGCGCGTGACGAGAACAGCTCGGTATTCAGAGTAGTATCATTTGCGTGGGCGGGCTTCGGCGCGGCATTCGGTCCGGTTGTGCTTTTCGCGCTGTTCTGGAAGAGGACAACAAAGTGGGGCGCTCTTGCAGGTATGATAGCGGGCGGCGCAATGGTATTTATCTGGAAGTACGGTATAGCGGCGCTTGGCGGCGCGTTCGCGATCTATGAGTTGCTTCCGGCATTCGTTGTCGGATGTATCGCAATAGTTGTTGTCAGCCTTCTTACAAAGGCTCCCGAACAGGAGATCCTTGATGAATTTGAGGCTGTTAAGGCTATGAAGGATTAATTAATAAAAGGCGGCTGTCCTGTAGCGCAGGCTACAGGACAGCCGTCTTTTATTGCGTTCTTAACAGTTCTTTTTCAGCCTTTCAGCAATATCAAGAAGAAGCGTCAGGTCACTCTCGGATAATGTCCGAGCGGTATCTATCAGATCATTCAACAAATCAGGCTCTTGTATAGCAGTATCAAAAAATTCTGTAGGTGTGATACTGAAATAGTCACATATATTTAAAAAGCCGGTCATAGAAGGAAGCGCTTTGCCTGAAGATATGCTTTGAATATATCCCTTATTCTGCCCAAGCTCAAGGCTCATCTGATATTCGGAAATATTTGATTTTAATCTTAATTCTGTTATCCTGTCTCTGATAAACTGCTTTCCTGTTTCGATGTTTTCTTCGATTTCATCTCTATACATAAAACCACCTCTAACATATTGTACTACATATTGATTGTGCAATAGTCAGATTATTTATGTATAAAATTCAAAATAATCGCTTGACATTACAGATTTAATGTGATATAATTTGTTTATAAATAACTATATGTCATGTATAACAAGGAATTAGTTATTCCTGTTGTTCCATGATACAGTCGGTTCATCAGGTGTAAACTTGAGTATATCATTTACATTACAGCATAGAATTGTGCATAAGTCATTAATAGTAACAGTGCTTATCGGCAGATTGTGACGCAGACGATGTATAAGGCTGCTGCTTATCTTATGCTTGTTAATAAGCGCGTATGTGGAAATATTCCGCGCCTTTAATGTAGACCAGAAGGGGTCGTAAGTTATCATTGTATACCTCACATTTATGAGTATTATTTAAAACTCCGATTTTAAAAAGCGTATATATTTCAGGACAGATTTTTTGTCTTCGTCCGATAAGCTTTGACATTCAGCAAGTATATCCGCGTATTTTTCAGCGAGCTCATTGCGAGGCAGGTCGGAGTATCCTAAAAGGTAATCGGTAGTTACATCGAAATGCTTTGCCAGTGCTATAAGCGCATTTTCATTTTTAGGAAAATGCTTCCCATGTTCGTAAGCGCTTATCATGTTTGGCGAAACAAATAATATTTTTGCAATATCCTTTTGCTTTTCATCTTTATCTTCGCGGAGATTTTTTAATCTTTCACCAAAGCTCATTGTATCAACTCCATTTACAGTAAATAAATTAACTTCTGTATTTATATTGTAACAAAAAATAAGATGTAGATGTGAAAAATCATGTTTTACGTGAATTGATGATTGACAATCATGTAAAACAGTGATATAATATAAAAAGGATTGGAAATAGAGAAGATAAATTATGTTAAAAGCGGGATATTTAAAGGTCGTTTACGGAAAATCATTACCGTACTTTCTGCTTTTGTGGACAATTAATAAAGCGATCAGTTGACCTTTAGTATTCCCTTTTATATACAAAGGAGCATAGCCGAAGTGTGGTTATGCTCCTTTTTTTGTTTGCCTTTAATTGACAAGTAAAATGTAATATGCTATAATTTGAATAGCTTCAGGGGTGATTTTATGTTAAGAAAGACTGGGAATATAGAATATGAGCTGACCTTTAAAAGGATACGGAATATCAATCTGAGAGTAAGTCCTGACAACAGAATAAAGGTGTCCGCGCCTTATGGGGCCGAGGTCGGATTTATAGATGACTTTGTGCAGTCGAGAAGAGAATTTATTGCGGCGGCAATGGACCGTAACGCTATGAAAATACCGGTAGGCGAGGTTATGGTGACTGACGCGGAAATTTACCGCAAGCTGTATGAGATACACAGAGAGGTGTATAAGCTGTTTTTTAAATATAATTTCCGTCTGCCGTCACTTAAAATACGCGACATGAAAAGCCAGTGGGGGAACTGCCGCAGGGCGCAGAGTCTTATAACGCTGAATAAGCGGCTTTATATGCTGCCGCGGAGGCAGATCGAGCTTGTGGCGGCGCATGAGCTTTCGCACATGGTCCAGCCAAACCACAGCGCCGCGTTTTATGCCGTTCTTAACGGTGTGATGCCCGATTGGCGGGAGCGTGACGCTGAATTGAAAAATTATAAATTGGTTTAGGTCATGGACTTGGGCGGCTTGCCTGTCTGCTTGATATACATCTTATAGAAATGCGCATAGCTGTTAAAACCGGCGTTAAGGCTTGCCTGAAGCAGCGTCTGCCCCCCGCGGTGCAGCTCCTGTACAAGCAGAATACGCTTGTAGTTTATGTACTGGCTTACAGTGAAGCCGGTATTCTTTTTGAAGCTCTTGCAGAGATAATGCTTGTCAATAAAGAATTTACGGGAAATATCGTCAAGCCTTAATTCCTCTGTGAGATTATTATTTATATACATAATAATATCACGTATTCTCTCATTTTTTGCGTATGCGTCCGTTTCCGTACGCTTTGATTTGTTTAACAGATAGAGAAATTCGGAAACGCATACATCGGCAATTTTATATGCTTTATCATTATAGTATCTGAAAATGCGGTTCAGACATTCCCGTATACTGTCGTCTGTAATATCAGCCGGAACAATATTGCCTGTGCCCAGCTCTCGGTTTATAAATATATCAAGGAACTCTCCGCAATCATGCTGATGGAAATAGTCAGCCTTTATATATAATATAATACGTTCATATGTTCTTGAAGAAAGGCATATTATATGATGAAATTCAAAAGGTCTCGTGAAAATTATATCATGGGGCCTTATTTTATATGTGTTGCCCTCGACAACAAATTCACAGTCACCGCTGAGAAAGAATACTATTTCATATATATCATCATGGTTATGAAGCCTGAATTCAAGCATATCCGGCTCATCGTCAAGCTTGTGCACAATGGTAAAATTCATTCCCGGAAGAATCTTAATAATATCATCATCGGGATCGGTATTGCGTTTCATAAAATCACCCCGTAAATATTATAACATAAAAGACCAATATATGCAATGTTTTTTGCAATATATTATCAGATTATTAAAATATATTGTGTTATAATATATCCGAAAATGAACAGCAGGAGGATAATACGGATGTTCATATTAAATGCGAATACAAAAATATCATATTCGGACAGGCGTCCGGCGGTGAAAAATGCCGCCGCAATTCTGGAGCGCGATATTGAAAAACGCTTTGAGCAGTCAGGAGCGAAGGGAAACAGGATAATACTTAAACGCTGTACTGGAATGGCTGCTGAGGATTTTATCATTAAGGTAACGGACGGTGAAATGACAGTCACGGCAGATGATGAGCTGGGCTTTGTATATGGCTTGTTGTACATAAGTGAAAAGTTTCTCGGAATACAGCCGTTCTGGTTCTGGATGGATCAGAGGATAGAAAAAACGGCTTTTGTTGAGGTGAAAAACGGTGAATACAGATCGAAAAAGCCCGCTGTTAAATACCGCGGCTGGTTTATAAATGATGAGGTTCTTATCATAAAATGGGCGGTGGACGGCGATTATGAAACACCGTGGAAAATGGCGTTTGAAGCGCTGCTGCGCTGCGGAGGAAATATTGTCATTCCCGGTACAGATAAAAATTCAAGACTGCACCGTCAGCTCGCGTCTGATATGGGCTTATGGATAACACAGCATCATGCGGAGCCGCTCGGCGCGGAGATGTTTATACGCGAATATCCCGGACTTACACCGAATTATTTTGAGCATAAGGAAAAGTTTCATAAGCTCTGGCGGGACGCGGTTGATGAACAGAAGGATATGAAGGTTGTGTGGACTCTCGGCTTCAGGGGTCAGGGGGACTGCCCATTCTGGTCGCAGGATACAAGCGGCAGATATGACACGGACGAAAAGCGCGGACAGCTCATAAGCGATATAACAGAGCTTCAAAGACAGATGGTGCTTGAAAAGGTCGAAAATCCTGTATTCTGCACAAATCTTTACGGCGAGGTCATGGAGCTTTACGACAGTGGATATGTGCATTTTGCGGAGGACATTATTAAGGTCAGCGCCGATAACGGCTACGGCAGGATGGTAACGCGCCGCCGTGACAATCACACGGCGAGAATTTCAGCAATGCCTAAGAAGCCTGTTGAGCATGGGGGGATTTACTATCATGTTTCATTCTATGATCTGCAGGCGGCAAACCATATAACCATGCTTCCCAATTCAGTGGATTTTGTAAACCGTGAGCTGAATAAGGTCAGAGATATGAACATGACTGATTTCTGGGTAATAAACTGCTCAAATATAAGACCACACGCATATTTTCTTGACGCTGTGCGTAAGAAGTGGAACGGTGAGGAAATTTCAGATGATAGGCACAGCGCGGAATTTGCAGATACCTATTACGGCGGCTCGGACGGCGCCGCCCAATGTCTTAAAGAATATCATAATGCAATGATCGCATACGGAGAAAATGAGGATGAACACGCGGGCGAGCAGTTCTATAATGAAAATATCCGGCTGCTTGCAAACCACTGTATAAGAGGAAATATGGATTTATGCGGCGCGATGCGGTGGCTTACCGGAGATATGAGTATTGACAAGCAGATACAGATGTTCTGCGGAATGTGCGCGGATGGGCTGGAAAAGCTAAGCCGCTATTATTCGGAGTGCCTGAGTGTAAGCGGTACAATGGCGGGAGATACCAAAAGGCTTTTTAATTCGACAATTCTGCTGCAGGCTGTGATACATTATTGCTGCTGCAAGGGAGCCGCGATTTTCGGTGAGGCATATGCTGAACTGAAAAAGAAAAACTGGTTTGGCGCGTTTATGCTTTTCGGTGACAGCGCGGCGGAGTTTGCGGCGGCGGATATGGCAATGCGTGAGAGTGAATACGGTATCTGGAGCGGCTTTTATTTTAACGAGTGCTTTGCCGACTGCAAGCATACCGCGTATATGGTCAAAAAGCTTATGGGAGTTGTAAGGGAATACGGCGATAATGCAAGGCATGATAAGTGGTATCGTGAGATTATGTACGCTCCCGAGGACAGAGGGGTCATGACGCTCCTTGTTCTTGATAATCATATGGAGGATTGGGAGCTTTATACCGAGGCGAAGAAAAAGCTCGGCAGCGGACCGTATAAGCTGCCGATAGACTAAGGAAAGGAATGTGTAAAAATGAAATTGTCATTAAAGGGAATAAAGGATCGTGAAGCGTGGCTTTCAAAGAACATAAGGCTTCCTGAGTTTGATATTGATGCCGTAAGAAAGAAAACAGCGGAAACTCCTGAATGGGTACACTTCGGCGCCGGTAATATTTTCAGGGGATTTATCGGTTCGATTGCGCAAAAGCTGCTTAATGCGGGCGAGGCGGAGACAGGAATAATAGCTGTTGAGAGCTTTGATTTTGATATTATAGATAAGATATATACTCCGTTTGAAAGTCTTACCCTGAACGTATTGATGGGCAAGGACGGAGAGCTTCATAAGGAAGTTCTTGCGGGAATTGCGGAGGGAATAAAAGCGTCGGATTATGACAGACTTTACCATATTGCTGCGGCTCCGTCATTAAAGCTGATAAGCCTTACAATCACAGAGAAGGGATATGCCGTAACAGACGTTCACGGGGATCTCACAGGTATTGCAGCCGCCGATATTGAGGAGGGTCCAATAGCGCCTAAGCATACAATGAGCATAATTGCGGCAATGCTGTATAAGAGATACAAGGCAAACGGCGCGCCTGTTGCGGTTGTATCAATGGACAACTGCTCGCACAACGGCGAAAAGCTGAAGGCGGGCGTTGTGACGATTGCAAGGGCATGGGCAGATGCAGGTAAGGTTGACATAGGATTTTTGGATTATCTTGAAAATACCGTTTCATTCCCGTGGAGCATGATCGATAAAATCACACCGCGCCCCAATGACAGCATAAAAGAAAAGATTGAGGACATGGGTGTTGAGGATATGGCGCCTGTCATAACGGATAAGGGAACATATATTGCTCCGTTTGTAAACGCAGAAATACCGCAGTATCTTGTCATTGAGGACGATTTCCCCAACGGCAGACCGGCGCTTGAAAAGGCGGGGGTATATCTCACAACACGCGATACCGTAAACAAGGCGGAAACAATGAAGGTCACAACCTGCCTTAATCCGCTCCATACAGGTCTCGCCGTGTTCGGCTGCCTTTTAGGCTATACAACAATATGGGAGGAAATGAGAGATAAGGAGCTTGTAAATCTCGTAAATAAGATTGCGGAGGAGGGAATGAGGGTTGTAATCGATCCGGGAATAATTGACCCCGATGCTTTTGTAAAGGAAGTAATCAATGACCGTCTCCCAAACCCGTATATGCCGGATGCGCCGCAGAGGATAGCAACTGACACCTCACAGAAAATCCCAGTGCGTTATGGTGAGACAATAAAGGCATATATGAAAAATGACGTTCTTGACGCGTCGGAGATTGAAGCAATTCCGACAGTAATCGCGGGATGGTTCCGCTATCTTCTGGCTGTGGATGATGAGGGCAATCCCTTTGAACCGAGCGCGGATCCGATGCTTGACGTTATGCAGAAAAAGCTTGCCGGTGTGAAGCTTGGCGCGCCCGAAACGGCGGACGAGGTGTTAAAGGATATACTTACAAATGAGGTGTTGTTCGGTACGGACCTTTATAAAGCAGGCTTGGGTGAGAAAATAGAGACAAGGTTTAAAGAAATGCTTGCAGGACAGGGAGCGGTGCGTGAAGCGCTGCGCTATTTGGCATAAGTCAACTTTAGTGAATAGTGAATAATGAATAGTGAATAGTGAATAGTAAGGAATATGGGAGGAATACAATTATGAAAATGACGATGAGATATTACGGAAAGGACTATGACAGCGTAACACTGGAGCAGCTCAGACAGGTGCGCTATGTTGAGGGACTTATAAGCACACTGTATTATAAGCAGGCGGGCGAGTTGTGGGAAAGAGACGAGATCCGCGCTCTTAAAAAGGAAATTGAGGACGGAGGACTGGAGCTTTCGG
>JBJEFT010000007.1:0-12372 GCA_051874315.1 Candidatus Ornithomonoglobus sp. | reverse complement strand
GCAATCAAATTCTTCATATGCTGAAGAACACTGAAAGCTATATATCGGGCGAGGAAATGAGCCGCGCTCTCGGCATTTCAAGAGCCGCTGTATGGAAGCATATCAAAAAACTGAAGGATGAAGGCTATGATATTTTATCCGTCACCAATAAGGGCTACAGGCTGCAAAATATTCCCGATATTCTGTCGGAGGCCTCTATAAGCTCAGGCTTAAACACTGAATTTACGGCGCGCCATATCAAGTATATGCCTGTTATTGATTCCACCAATGAGGAGGTAAAGCGCTGCTCAGAAATGTCCGACGGCACGCTTTTTATTGCAGATGTGCAAAGCGCGGGAAAGGGCAGGCTCGGACGCTCATGGGAGTCTCCCAAGGGCTCGGGAATATGGATGTCGCTGCTTTTAAAGCCTGATATTCCGCCGCGGGATATTTCGCAGATTACCCTCATTGCCGGAATGGCGATCCGGCGTGTACTGGGAAACGGCGCAGGAATTAAATGGCCTAATGATATTGTTATCGGTTCACGCAAGGTATGCGGCATTCTTACGGAGATGTCAGCCGAGATCGACCGCGTAAATTACGTTATCTGCGGCATCGGAATAAATGTAAACACTGCCGTATTCCCCGCAGAGCTTCAGGACAAGGCAACTTCACTTTTTATTGAGACCGGAAAAACCTATAACCGCTCGGAGCTTGTTTCAGCAATTATGAACGAGTTTGAACCTCTTTATAAGGTTTTTCAAAAGGAAGGCTTTTCGCCGCTGCTTGAGGAATACCGTAATTCATGTATAACGATCGGCCGCGAAATCCGCGTAATATACCGTAAGGAAACACTTATAGGAAAGGCAGTTGATATTGCCCCGGACGGCGGTCTTATCGTGGAAACGGAAAACGGACGCGTTAACGTTACCTCAGGAGATGTGAGTGTACGCGGAATATACGGATATATTTAAACACAACGGCTTAAAATGTTCAAATATGAACGAAAAGTAAATTGTTAGCACTCTCGTTAAGCGAGTGCTAATTTTTTATTGACTTTTTCAGAAAAGAGTGCTATAATAAGCTCATAAATATTGATTAGAGGTGTTTATAAATGGCAAAGGGTAATATTTCAGTAGACTCGGAAAATCTTTTTCCGATCATAAAAAAGTGGTTATATTCGGATAAGGATATATTTTTAAGGGAATTGGTTTCTAACGGATGTGACGCTATTACAAAGTTTAAAAAGGTTGCGCTGTCTGGCGAGGCAGAAGGCGATGACAACTATAAGGTAACAATAACGGTTGATAAGGAAGCTAAAAAGCTCATTATCAGCGATAACGGCATTGGTATGACCGCCGATGAAATTGATAAGTATATCTGCAAGATCGCTTTCTCGGGCGCAACGGAGTTTCTTGAAAAGTACAAGGATGAAAATGACGCGGGAGCGCAGATCATCGGTCATTTCGGTCTCGGCTTTTACAGCGCGTTTATGGTTGCGGACAGCGTTGAAATTGACTCTCTTTCATATCAGGAGGGCGCAAAGCCGGCTAAGTGGGTATGCGACGGCAGTATGGAATTTGAGATCTCGGAGGGCACACGCGCAACACGCGGTACGGATATAATTCTTAATATCTCGGACGAAAGCGCGGAGTTCCTTGAGGAATTCAAGGTACGCGAAATACTCCGTAAATACTGCTCATTCCTCCCCGTTGAGGTATATCTAGTAAACGCAAATGAGCCTGAACCAGAGGTCAAGGAGGGCGAGGAGGCGCCTGAAAAGGAGGAACCGAAGCCTATCAATCAGACTAATCCGCTGTGGATGAAGAAGCCGTCGGAGTGTACCGATGAGGATTACAAGACCTTCTACAGAGATGTGTTCATGGATTTCAATGAACCGCTTTTCTGGATCCATCTGAATGTTGACTATCCGTTCAACCTCAAGGGTATTCTTTATTTCCCGAAAATCAATCACGAATTTGCAGGTGTTGAGGGACAGATCAAGCTCTTCAATAATCAGGTATTTGTCGCGGATAATGTTAAGGAGGTTATTCCGGAATTTCTTATGCTCCTTAAGGGCGTTATTGACTGTCCGGATCTTCCGCTTAACGTTTCGAGAAGCTTTTTGCAGAATGACGGATATGTCAAGAAGATTTCAAACCATATCACCCGTAAGGTTGCGGACAAGCTCGTCAGCCTCAGTCAGAACGACAAGGAAAACTATGAAAAATACTGGGAGGATATCAATATCTTCGTTAAGTACGGCTGCATAAGAGATGAAAAGTTCTATGATAAGGTCAAGAATGCGATCATCTATAAGGACCTTGACGGTAAATATCAGACGCTTGAGGAATTTACGGGCGGCAAGGAAAAGACAGACGTTTATTATGTATCAGATCCCAAGCAGCAGTCGCAGTATATAAATATGTTTAAGGAGCAGGGGCTGAACGCTGTTGAGCTTCCGAGCATGATGGATACGCACTTCATATCATTCCTTGAAATGAAGAACCCAGACATAAAGTTCAAGCGGATTGACTCCGCGCTTTCTGACATCGCAGACGAGGCGGACAAGGACGATGAAAAGAACAAGGCTGTTATTGAAGCCTTTAAGAATGAGCTAAACGACGATCAACTGAAAATAGAGGTACAGAATCTTAAGAACGACTCGGTTCCCGCGGTTATCCTTTTAAGCGAGGAATCCCGCCGTATGCAGGAAATGTACAAGAGCTACGGTCAGCAGTTTGCCGGAATGGCAGGTATGTTCCATGATGAGTTCACACTTGTTATTAACGGAAACAACGCTCTAATTAAAAAGCTTGATACTCTCGATGACGATACCAAAAAGCTCGTTATTAACCATGTATATGACCTTGCAAAGATTTCTCACAGTCCTCTCGACGCGGAGCATATGAGCAAATTCATTGCGCGCTCAAATGAGCTTCTTGGAAAATTGTTTTAATATTTATTTTTAATATATGCTTTTGACTAAGTTTTCTATAGTCAATGCAATGAAGAAAACTTAGTCAAAAGAGGTCTTAACCGCTTGCATTAAGTACGATTAAAATACAGAGTACTTAATGCAAGCTATATACTTCCTTAAAACTCCGGTTCTGAAAATCCAGAACCGGAGTTTTTGTTTCTGTTGTCAGTGCCATAAACGGGACAATGTGCACAAAGATCTACATTTTTCAAAATTATAGACGATACTTTTCAATTCTTAAATATTTTTGACAGATTGACATAAAACCTTGATTTTTAACATATATGGTGATAAACTACACTTGTCCACAAAAGAAAATCACTTTTTATGGAAAGAGGTAATGAAAAAAAATGAAAAACAAAATTTCCGTTCTGGTCGTTGATGATGACGAAAAGTACGTAAAGGAGCTGGTTTCCTATATGAAAACCTGCGGAGATTTTCTGGACGCTGAGTATGCGCTTGACGGTGAGGAAGGGTTGGAAATGGCTCTTATCACAAGACCGGACGCTATTGTGCTTGACGCGGTTATGCCGCGACTGGACGGCATCGGCTTTTTAAGAAAGCTTAACGCCGCAAAGCCCGAGAAGAAGCCTGTTATTATAATGAATTCCGCTTCACAGATGTCAAGCATGCTCAACACCGCTATTCATTACGGGGTAAATTATTTTATGGTAAAGCCTCAGTCCTGCGCGGACATATGCGACACAATTTTTGATCTTTTTTCCTCAGATAAAGAAGCAAGACTTTCGGAACATAAAAAGCAAGAGGAAATGTCTCTTGAGGAAAATGTTACAAGCTTCCTGCGCTGCCTCGGAATGCCCGCGCATCTTTCGGGCTACAGATATATCCGCTCGGCGCTTATCCGCACAACAAATGACATAAGCCTGCTTAATCCCATAACCCAGAAGCTCTATCCTGTTATCGCCAAGGAATTCAACACAAGCGACAGCTGCGTTGAACGCGCAATGCGCCATGCCATAGAGGTATCATGGAAGCGCGGCAACAAAAAGCTTTTAAATGACATCTTCGGCTACGGTCCCGACACAAGCGGTACCCGCCATCCCACTAATTCCGAATATATCGCCATGGCGGCGGATGATTTCAGACTGAGAATGAAATACGGAAAAAAATAATTTTTCATTCGCTTTATACAATATGCAGCGGCGGCAAAGGAAGAAACCCTTGCCGCCGCTGCATGTTACCATATTGATTTTTATAAGGTCTTAGCTTCTGCCAATGGCTGCGTTGAATCAAAGGTATTCCATACAAATGCCTTTACCGAACCAATTTCCCGGTTTTGCGCCGGAACATGGAAGCCGATTGAATATGAATTATTCTCAGTAAAATCAGCCTGCACATAATCAAGGCTCAATAATGCGCCGTTTGTATCGTATACCGCAACAAACAGATAGTCCTCCGCATTCCGCTCCTTCACCTTTGCAAATTTTACATTTATGATGAAACCGCTGTCTGACGGCGTCGTTGTAAGCAAAGCTCCTGTCTCGGATTTGATCGAGAGACTTTCAATTTCATATGGATAGTCTGTCGGCTCAATCGATTCCGTAGGTTGTTCAGGATCCGGTGTAGCAACCGGGTCCGATCCGCCGATTACCGTCACAACACATGAAGCCTCATATCCGCCGTCCGATGTAACAGCCGTAATTGTCGCTGTTCCGTTCGCCTTTGCTGTAACCTTGCCTGTCTGCGCAACCACCGCAACAGATGTATCGGAGCTTGACCACGTTACAGTCTTATCTGTCGCGTCATCAGGAGTTACGACAGCCTTTAATAGCGCTTGCTTGTTAGCCTCTAATGTGATATTTGTTTCCGACAAGGTTATTCCTGTTACCTTTATGCTGAAATCACCCTCTTCAAAACATTCATACAGTCCTGCAAACAAATCATTTGAGGATCTCTCCGTAATTTCAGCCCGTCCGTTCCCCGGAACAGTAATTGCTGTTACAGTCGTTAATTCCATATCCTCCTGTGGAATGTTTTCCGCATTATATGTCACATAATCTATGTATCCGTTCACTAAGCTGTACACGCTTCTGTCGTCATCGGAAAAATTATTCATAGTCAGCGTTTCTCCGTAATATAAAGGCACACGAAGCAGCACCGGATAGCTTCTCTCAGAGAATGAAAATACATTCGTTAACGCGTATACGGAAATACCATATGCCTGCGGAGTTATTGCGCATTTTCCTCCGGAAGGAATAATCAAGGAGGAGCTTGTTGCATTCATTTTAACAGCTTTAACAGAATTATCAGCATTGTAAATCACATAATCATAAACATTGCTGCTAACCAATAAATTCATATCCCTGACAGTATTATTGGTAAACTGATATGTTTCACCAAAATCGCAGAAGATAGCATTGAATACTGTATTATCAAGCTTTTCCACCGTAAAATAATCATATAATCCCTTTATATTCATGCACACATGAGCGGTTATACAGATGCTTCCGCCAATCGGCACCGTAAAGGATGCATCAGTGGAATTTACACCATATGAACCTACTGAACCGTCAGCGTTATAAATTATGTAGTCGCACGCTGTACCGTTTTTGTATACCATTAATTCCCTTGATGCGTTGTTTGTGTATTTATAGGTTTCATCAGGATTTAAGTATGTTGTTTTATATACGGGATTCTCTCTGTCTTCAACCGCAAAGGCTTCGTTTTCGGCAAACGGACTTTCTGCGCTCATATTTACTGTCGCAGCCACATACCCTCCCTTTGGAACAGTCAATGCGGAAGTACTTGATATACCGTATTGTAAAATTGTGTCGTCCGCCGAATATACTGCATAGTCATAAGAATTACCGCTGTTTAACGTTAATGTGCTGTCTACAGAGCTCGTATTTGTAATTTTATATGACTTTCCGTCCGGATTTGTATTTTCGATATCAAAAGCCTCATACAGCACGTTAAATGTTACCGCATTATTGGTAGGTGCGATCTCTATTTTTCCCCCTGCCGGAATCGCAATAGATGAATAAGATGAACCGTTTTCCTTTGCGATTATCATACCGTTTTTATCATATACCACATAGTCATAGCATCTTGAGATGGAACCATTGCTTAACAAATTAAAAGGCCTATCGCTCATATTATAATACGTATACGTTTCACCGGCTGAGATGACCGTCTCCTTCATTACCGGCTCACTGTTTTTTTTCAAATCAAATTTTTCATATACACCTTTGAAGGTTACCGCATTTTGTATAGCCGTTATTTTTATACTGTATCCGGCTGGTATTGCTACTGAGCTGTCTGAACAGTTATGATAACACTTGCTCACATTACCTTCAGTATCATATACCACATAGTCATAGCATCTTGAGATGGAACCATTGCTTAACAAATTAAAAGCTGTATTGCTTGTATTTGTATATGTATATGTTTCTCCAGCTGAGATAACCACCTTTTTCATTGCCGGTTCACCGGTTTTTATCAAATCAAATTTTTCATATACCCCATTGAATGTTATCGGATCGTCTATAGCTGTAATTTTTATGCTGTATCCGGCGGGTATCGTTATTGAGGTGTCTGTTCTGTCAGTTGTATAACCGGTCACATTCCGGTCTGCATCATATAACACGTAATCATAGTATTTTGAGATGGAACCATTGCTTAACAAATTCAAGGCTGTATTGCTTGTATTTGTATATGTGTATGTTTCATACAGTCCAATGGTAACCTTCTTCATAACCGGATCTTCCTGTTCCTCAACAAGAAAATAATCGTCCGCGATTTCTGCGCTTACGGTTCCGCTTGTTGATGTGATAATCGCTTTACCGCCGGCGGGAACAGATAACGTGCCCGGCTTTTGATTCCAGTTATAATCAGACACGCTGCCATCCTTGTAATAAATAACATAGTCCACATAATTACTCAGCCCGGTAATATCATATGCAATAATCCCTATATTTTCAAAGGAATACGTCTGATCCTTTTCAATAGAATAGGCTGCACTTTCCTCTGCCACCGACAGCTCTGCCTCAGCCTCCGGGCTTTCATTTTCTTCATTTCCCGAGAAAACAGGCATCTGCTCCGTAATTGAAGCTTCTGTTTCCGCGGTTTCCTCCGCATATGACGGTATGCTCACAATCGCCCCCATAAGCGAAACGCTCAGCATTACCGACAAAATTTTTTCTTTGGTCATAACTACCACTCCGTTCATTAAATTTTTTTAACATAAAAAATGTGTCGCTGGCATTACGCAAAGCGACACATATAAAACGCGCAGCCCTGCTTTTAATGCTGCGACACATTCCTAACTTATTTAAATAATTTATGCAAATAGTTATGACAAAACAAAGCCTACACGTTTTTAACAAACAAGTAAACTATTCACATAAAAATATTAAGTTAAGAATTGTCGCAAATATATTTTACCACATTTAAAGAAATTTATCAATACAAAATTTAAATTTTTTGATTTTTATGTTGATTTTTTTGAACGAAAGAGAATTGGAAAAGACATAGCTTATGGAAAATTACAAGCATTATGTGCAGATGATAAAATTTTAGTAACGGCAGACGCGCAGGTTTAACAATCAATATCAAAAAAACAGCAGTAATGTATTCCTAACTGCTGTTTTTTGCTGTATTTATGCCGCCGGTATCGGCGCTGCTTCTACAGTGTTAAAATAACCGAAATCGACCTTTCCGGCAACAGTCTCCGCCATGTTCAGACAGCAATTTCCGAGTCTGTCAATATTGTGGAGCATTTCACTGAACGGTGCTATAAGCTCCGCCGGACACCTGCCATTTGCCACACGGCTCATATGCCTCTTTCGCATATCAATGTCAATGTCACGCGCTTTTTCACGCAGGATGAAAATCTCGTCAGTATCCTCATGATAGCTGCCGTTGATGACATCGATAATCTGATCATACATATTTATAAGCATATTAAGGCTCATCTGCATTTCACTCTCGTCAGCCTTTGAAAACTTAATTTTCTTTTCGCTTGTTTCTCCTAACAGAACCGCCGTTTCTGAACATACCTCACCCACTTTTTCAATCTCGCCCAGAATACACAAAAGCTCCTTAGCCTGTATTGCCTGCTTCTCGTTAAGCGCTTCGGCTGAAAACATTTTTGCCAGATATTCTGTTATATTATTTCCCAGCTGCGCTGCATTTTCTGCTTCCTCAGAAATAGCTGAAAGAGCGCTGTTTGTCACATTGCCTGTTATATCCGCAGACACGCGCATAAGAGTACCCGTCATTTTTCCGCAGCGCACTATTTCCTTTGCAGCAAGGCGTAAAGCCACCATGGGCTGACCGATGAAGTTATAATCAAGGTATATTGGCTGTGACGGGAGCTTTTGTCCGCCGTTTTTATCATTAATAAGCTGCCTTGTGATTTTAATCATAAGACATATAAACCCTCCGAGAAGCGCAAAAACTGTTACAAATACACTCGCCATAATGATCTCCTTGCTTTACATTCCGTTTATTTATTTTCCACCGATTTCACTATAGCACAATCAATTTGTATTTTTCAACAGAATTAACTTAATTATTACACCGTTTTACAAAGGTTTTACATGATTTTTTCCGGGCTTAACATCTCAGGGCAGCGGCTTCATCTCAGGCATATGATCAGTATACACAGTGTAATAGCTGAATCCGGCTTCCTTTAAAAAGGACTGCGCAAGCTCCAATGCAGTTCCGACCTGAACTGCCGCATGGGAATCCGTGCCTATGGTTATAATTTCTCCGCCGCACTCTCTGTAAAGTCTGATAAGCCACAAGGGCGGCATGATTGTTTTTCCTCCTCTTGCAATACCAGAGATGTTAAGCTCTATGCCTTTATTTCTTGTTTTTAGCACCTTAAAAAGCTCAATATAGAAATCCGTATAAGTATGCACGTCAGCCACAATACCAAGCTGCTCTTCAATGTACCTTGAAGGATAGGTAAGATGCCCCAGAACATCATATTCATAATCCCGCGCAAGCTCCATTAAAAGGGCATTATACTCCTCATAAACCCTCCTGAAATCTGTTTTGTGAAAGTTATGATCCCCGACATCGGTATTATTGCGCATATTATGAACTGACCCTATAATAAAATCAAGCGGATATTTGTCATAAAAAGCCTTATATTCCTTCGGATTATACTGAGGTGTGCCTATCTCTATTCCAAGCTTTATCTTAAGTCTGCCCGCATATTTTTTACGCACATATAAAAGCTCAGCGTACCACTTCTCACAGTCCAGTATATCATTAAAGCTTTTATCCTCAGCGATATCAAGATGATCTGTTACAACTATTTCATTAAGTCCTCTTGATAAGGCATTCCGGCAAATATCCTCCATTTCAGCTTCACTGTCAAAAGAATGATGTGTATGTATATGATAATCCGCAAAATACATTGTCTTCCTCCTTTCCGAAAAACAAGCCGCCCCTGTCTGTAAAGGCAGAGGCGGACTGTTTTCTGTCAGATTATTATAAAAATGTTTTCATATATTCTTCTATTATGTGAGACGGTACAAAACTTCCTCCGGTTGCCCACACAATATGATAAGAGCTGCTCATTTTATCTTCAAGCTTATTATTCTTTATATAATCCTTAATCTCCTGCCTGTTGTTCATATTGACAGGCTGCCAGAATGCGGCGCATGCGCTCGGTTCAAGGAAAATATTCTCAGATGACATTAAATCTCTCATATAGTCATAAAGCTTACTGTCCTCCACCGTTACGCTTCCGCTCAGCATCCCCCTCATGATTCTTCCCACAATCGAGGACGGGCGGCCGACGGCAAGACCGTCTGCGTGTGTTTGTCCGCTTAAGCCTATATCCTGTACAGAAATTTTTTCATTTAAACCGGTTGCCATTCCAAGCGTCATGCACGGCGCCTGAACAGGCTCCGCAAAGAAACAATGCACATTATCCTTGAATATCTGCTTCAGACCAAAGCTTATTCCGCCCGGCGCTCCCCCTACGCCGCACGGAATATATACAAAAAGAGGATGCTCGCTGTCAATAACAATACCCATACCATCCAGCTGTTTTTTCAGCCTTTTTCCCGCAACGGAATAGCCCAGAAACAGGTTTACTGAATTTTCATCATCAACAAAATAGCTTTTCGGATCCCGTTCCGAAAGGGCTCTGCCCTGCTTTACCGCCTCGCAGTAATCACCGTCATATTCCTTCACATCTACTCCGTAGCTTCTGAGCAGCTCCTTTTTCCACTGCTTTGCATCGGAGGACATATGAACAATAACATGATATCCGATAACCGCACTCATAATTCCTATGCTCAGACCCAGATTTCCTGTAGAGCCGACCTGAATTGTGTATTCCCCGAAGAAATCCCTGTTCTTTTTATCGGCAAGCCTTGAATAATCATCATCTACAGTGATCAGTCCGTTTTTAACGGCCAGATCCTCGGTATATTTTAACACCTCATATATTCCGCCTCTTGCCTTAACAGAACCAGCTATAGCCAGATGACTGTCCTCTTTCAGCAGAAGCCTGCCTTTTAAGCCGCTGTTATACTTTTTGTTTATATACTGCTGCATGCTTTTAATCTCTTTTAAGGGCGATTCTATAAGACCGTTATTCTCTTTTGTTTCGGGGAAGAATTTCATGATGAGCGGAGCAAATCTTGCCAGTCTTGCCCCGGCATCGTCAATATCCTTCTGTGACAGCTCAATGTTTTCCATGCTGTCTTTAAAGGAGACCTTATTCGGATTAATCCATACTGTTTCTTTGGCATTCTTTAGGTGCTGAAGAACAGGCAGCTCCTTTATGATATTATTGATTATTAAGCTTTCCATGTTTTTTTCTCCATGCAATATGGGACATAAACTCCTGAATAATACCCGCGGCAGCAATGGAGGTGATACCGCTGGCATCAAAGCCCGGCGATACCTCTACAACATCATAGCCCGCAATATCCAGCTCCTTCAGTCCTCTTATCAGCTCCAAGGCCTCCCATGTCGCAAACCCTCCGGGGACGGGAGTACCTGTTCCCGGCGCAAATGCCGGATCCAGAAAGTCGATATCAAAAGTAAGAAATACCTTGCGTCCGTCTATTCTTGTAATAATTTCATTCAATATTTCATCACACGACATATGGTGCATCTGCGCCGCGGTGATTGACTTATAACCCAGGGATGAGGAATTTTTTGTATCCTCTATACCGTATAATCCCTCACGAATACCGATTTGTATGGAGTGGGAGGTATCAACAAGTCCCTCCTTTGCCGCATGATAAAACGGTGTTCCGTGATTATATGGTTTGCCGAAATACTCTTTTATTGTATCATAGTGCGCGTCAAAATGCAATAGTGCAACAGGACCGTAAACCTCGCTGCAGGCTCTCAGCTCAGGCAGCGTTACGCTGTGATCGCCGCCCATTGCAATAGGGATTATCCCGTTGGCAAACAGCTGCTTCATGCCGTTTTTGATTAATTCAAAGGATTCCTCTATATATCCGGGCACCGAATCAAGATCACCGTAATCAATACCCGAACAGTATTCAAAAATATCAACGTCAAGAACCGGATTATAGGGCTTTGCCGCAAGCGGTGACATTTCTCTTATCGAAGCGGGACCGAATCTTGTGCCTGCTCTATAGGATGCGCAGGTATCAAAGGGTATTCCTACCACAGCAAAATCCACATCCTCAAGGGTTCTGATATTCTGCATTCTCATAAAGGTCTTGACACCTGCAAATCTCGGAGATTTCAAAGAATTTGTTGTTCCGTATTTCATACCGTTATCTCCTCATTATAATCTGATACAATCCTTATCCGCAACAGAAACTTTTATCTTTCTGCCGTTTTCAAGGATTACATTATCCTTGAAAAGGACATCAATTTTCAGCATAATATCCTTTGCCTTTACATGATACTGGAGAATATTTCCCTTCGGCGTATTGTCAACAACAGTTCCCTCAAATGTATAATCGCCTTCATCCGCATCACCGTCTTCTATAATATGGAAGGTTTCCGGACGAACTGCCACCCCATCAGAGGTTTCAACAGTCTTTCCTGTCAGTCTTGTAAATTCACTTTCGGAGAAAAGGTTATAGTTACCGATAAAGCCTGCGGCAAATTTACTTACCGGCGATGTGTACATCGTTATAGGATCACTTGACTGCTCTATTTTTCCGTTATGGAACAGATGAATTACATCAGACATAACCATTGCCTCATCCTGGTCATGCGTTACGAAAACGGAGGTAAGTCCAAGCTCCCTATGTATTTCCTTGATACTGTTCTGAAGCGATTTTCTGAGCTTTGCATCAATGGCGCTCAGAGGTTCATCGAGAAGCAGTACCTTCGGCTGCTGAACAATACTTCTTGCAAGCGCGACTCTCTGCTGCTGTCCGCCCGATAAATTATCGGGATACTGCTTTTCCTTACCCTGTAATTCTACCATTTCCATG
>JBJEFT010000006.1:0-3069 GCA_051874315.1 Candidatus Ornithomonoglobus sp. | reverse complement strand
CCTTTGCGAATGGCTGGCGGGGTACCGTCTGCAGTGGGAGCTTCCCTCTGAAGATAAAAAACCAATTTCCCAAGTCGATATAAAGCGTCGTGCACTACAAAAAGCAGAAAAGGAGCTTGATACGTTAAACAAGCAGGTTGACCGCGCCCACGATCTTTTGGAGCAAGGAGTATATGATACAGATACTTTCTTGTCCCGATCAAAGTCCTTGACCGAACGAATCAACCAAGCTCACTCTAACATCGAATCGCTGCGCTCTGAGCTTGAAACTGAAATCATCCGTGAGGAAAGCTCTGTGAATATCATTCCATCTGTTGAACATCTTCTTGAGGTATATGATGAACTGCCCTCTGCGAAAGCAAAAAACGACCTCCTTAAGGAGGTGCTTGAAAAGGTTGTGTATAATAAAACGGAACGCGCTCAACGTGGCGGCCCGCTGGACAATTTTGAATTGACTATCTATCCAAAAATCCCTCATTCCCCGCCTTCAGATAAAGAACAGACCTAAAAGCCGCCCGTCAAGGCGGCTTTCTTAGGGTTTTATTACTGATATGGTTATGGTCCTAACGAACTTGGTCACCTCGAGATGGTTGGAACCCTTGTCAAGCAGTTGTCCGATGGCGAGCCTGCCGAGGAATGGATCAAGATGGGATCATGGGAATATTATGCCGATAACGGCGCATCGGTATATCCTCAGAGCTCACAGGGGTCCCCGTTCAATGCCGCATCAATTGCTGTGACGGGTGATGCGATTACAAATCTCTTTGAAGACCTCGCGGCGGATGGTGCGATTTTGTAAGGTATAAATGCCCTAAAATGGCTTACCTATGCGGTTTTTTGGGTAATATTTTATGAACAAGCCTTTTCCTGTTCCTCTGAAAAAATGGAATTTCATCAGAAATTCCAGAAAATCTCAATTTGCTGTGTGTTTGTTTTTTTATCTCTCTTACCTACTGAAATATGGTCAATCAGAGTTTCAACGGCTTCACGGGTTAAATGCTCCATGTGTCTGTACTGTTCAAGAAGCTCTGTTCGGTTATCACCCTTTTCAAGTTTTTCCTCTACTATTTCAAGTGATTTCTGTGCTTCTGAAAACTGCGTTTCAAGTCTTTTACGCTCTCTTGAAATATCTTTGGTAAACTCTTGATAATCCGCTTCTGTTATCAAGCCCTTTACTTTATCCATATACATATCCCGCATGCCTTTTGTGTAGTCATCAATTTTGGTCTGATACTCCGTCATTTCCTGCACAATTTTTTCTTTCTTGTCGGTAAGAGCTGTATTCCATTCAATGTTTCTTGCCACTTCATCAGTGTTAATAAATTCTTCGCTCATTTTATTAAGCTCGTCTAAAATCTTTTGTTCCAGCTTGTCAACATTGATATAAGCACCGATACAAGCGTCATTGGAAACGTGCTGATTGGAACACTTTAAATAGCGGTATTCAATTTTTTTATCATTCCGGGTAGTCATTGTTTTACCTGAACGCATAGTATATCCGCAGTTAGCACAAACAACCTTTCTTGCGAAAAGTCCGATTTTCCCGGTGGAAAACGGCTTTGCTTTCTGCGCAATCATGGCTTGTACTCTGTCCCAAAGCTCCCGGTCAATTATAGGCTCGTGCGTTCCTCTGACAATGTACCATTCCTCTTTCGGACGCGGCTTGTTTATCTTTGTTTTATAAGAAATACTGCCGTATTTGCCCTGAACCATATTGCCTATGTAAATCTCGTTTGTAAGCATATCGGAAATCGCAAAGTATTTCCAAAGGGTGCTGTTTTTGCGTTTGGGCTGCTGATAACGTAATCCGTGCAAGCGTTTATACTCCGTAGGATTTGGAATACCCCTGTCATTCAACATTCGGGCTATTGCGGTTTTGCCATAGCCCTGTGAGAACAGTGTAAAAACCTCTCGTACAACAGCGGCGGCTTCTTCATCAATAATAAGATGTCCCTTTTGGTCGGGATCCTTTTTATATCCGTACAATGCAAACGCTCCGATATGCAAACCGTTCATGCGCCGATTGGTAAGTACGCTCTTGATATTTTCGGACATATCCTCCAAGTACCACTCGTTGACGAGTCCGTTTATCTGCCGTGACTTTTTATTTCCCTTAACGGCGGTGTCTGCATTGTCAACGATACTGACAAAGCGTATACCCCACATGGGGAACAGACCATGAATATATTTTTCGACAAGCTCTAATTCTCTTGTAAATCTCGACTGGGTTTTGCATAATACAATATCAAATTTGTGCGCTTCGGCATCATTTAATAAGCGGTTAAATTCCGGGCGCCGTCTGTCAGCGCCGGCGTAATCGTCATCGCTGTATATATCGTAAATTTCCCAGCCGTGTGTGTCGGCATATTGTGTCAGCATTGATTTTTGATTTTGAATACTTTCGCTGTCGTCAGTTTCAAATTGTTTGTTTCTATCTTCTTCTGATAAGCGGCAATATAAAGCTACTTTCATATGTTTTCATCTCCTATTGAATTTTATTAGATAAAAACAAATCAATAATCGTTGTATGACAGCACTTCACAATTATAATGCACAGATTACGCAGTCAGATTTTTCGTCAGGTGCAATAAAATTTTGCAGTCATACTCCTGTATGTCAAGAAATTTTATTGTGAAATGGCGGAAAATATGCAAGTAAGATGTGTACTAAGCCAATAGGTGTTAATTGTGATGTGCTGTCATTTATATTATAACGCGCGTTTATTGATTTGTCAGCCCGATTGAAATATTTTTTTCAAGCCTGTTTATCATCTCGACCCATTTGGAAACAAATTTATCTTTTGATGGCTCATTGCCGTTGTCTTTAAAATGGTTCTTACATTCTATAATTGTATTTGCTTTTCCCATAAAATCAGTCCTCTCTGTATTAAACTTTATGAAAATATGCTCGTACAATATGCTTATCATGCAAAATCAAGATTATACAAAAATTCAGGAGGACGATATAATGATTAGAAGAATTATTCAAATAGATGAAGAAAAGTGCAATGGCTGCGGAGCTTGCGCGGCTGCCTGCCATGAGGGCGCAATCGGAATGGTTGACGGCAAG
>JBJEFT010000005.1:0-3082 GCA_051874315.1 Candidatus Ornithomonoglobus sp. | reverse complement strand
GCGCTAAACAATAATTTATTGCTCTAATTTCAAACACATGAATTTCGGCTTAAACAAAATTGAAAAAATCTGATAATAGAGCCGGTTCTGTTTTGATACAGCCTCTCATATATTCTTACCGAGTCTTACAATACCTCTTGCAAGCCTGCTGAAATTGTGCCGCACCTGTCCGTCCTTTACAAGAAACAGATGACCGTGGATCACATTGACTCTGCCTTCGAGCTTATCCATATCAAAAGCTACCTGAGCCGCATTTTCGGCGGCATAAAGCTCTTTGACACCGTCCGGCACAACCGCGTCATTAACGACTATATAATCAACTATTCCCTTTGCGCTGTGCTTTTCAAGCGCGTCAAGGTGCATTGATGCGGTATAGCGGTCGGTCTCGCCCGGCTGCGTCATAATATTGCAGACATAGACCTTCTTCGCCCTGCTGCTTACTATCGCCTCTGTTATCCCGTCCACAAGCAGATTGGGTATTACGCTTGTGTAAAGGCTTCCCGGTCCGAGAACTATTATATCCGCGTTATAAATCGCGTCAACGGCGCTCTGCACCGGCTTCGCCTTAACAGGGGTTATAAAAACCCTGTCTATGCCGATTTCGGTATTTGTTCTCTCACCGATATTTGATTCTCCCTCAATGACCACGCCGTTTTCAAGCTTTGCATTCAGCGTTATGTAATCATTTGATACCGGCACAACATTTGCTGAAACCCCGACAAGATTGCAGAAGGTTTTTACAGCCTCATCGAAATTTTCCGACATATCGTTGATCGCGGCAAGGAACATATTTCCGAGCGTGTGACCCTTGAAAATCCCGTCCGCAAAACGGTAATTAAGCAGTTCCCCGAACATCGGCTGAACATCGGTAAGCGCCGCGACACAGTTTCTTATATCCCCCGGCGGCAGCATTTTGCGGTCAGTCCGCAGAACGCCCGATGAGCCGCCGTCATCGGCAACCGAAACGATCGCGGTAATATTATCCGTGTGCAGCTTCAGACCTCTGAGCATGGTAGAAAGTCCCGTGCCGCCGCCGATTGCCGCTATCTTCAGCTTTCCCATATTGCACCTCTTATTCCACCCTGAAAAATTTATTCATGCGCTGCATATATACTTATATCTCTGTGTACCGTGCTTGCATTATAGCCAAGCTCCTTCAGATAACCGCCGAGCATATTCGCAAAGGTTACGCTTCTGTGATGTCCGCCGGTACAGCCTATCGCGATGACAAGGGAGCTTCTTCCCTCCTCGACATACAGAGGAACAAGAAACTTTATCATATCCCTCAGCTTTTCAAAGAAGGTTACAGCCTCAGGGAAGCTCATAACATAATCGCGTACCTCCTGATCATTTCCCGTTTTCTTTTTCAGATCGGGAATATAGAACGGGTTCGGGAAGCATCTCACGTCAAATACAAGATCGGCGTCCACAGGGATTCCGTGCTTATATCCGAAGGACTCAACTCTGATCTCAAACATTGAATTGACCGATGTGAGATTATATATCTCCATGAATTTTTCACGGAGCTTATTGTTTGAATAATTGGATGTATCTATTACATAATCCGCCGCCTTGCGAAGCTTGTAGAGCATCGCCCGCTCCTCCTTGATTGAGGCGAGAAGGCCTTCCGGATTATTGAGAGGGTGATTTCTGCGGGTCTCCTTATATCTGTGTACAAGAGTATTGTCATTTGTATCAAGAAAAATAAGCCTTACCTCATACTTTTTTTTAAGCTCATCCACCTGTCCGAGAAGCTCATTTATCATTTCACCGACACGAATATCTATAACAAGGGCAACGTTTCTGAATTTATCCTTAACGGAGCCCATCATATTCGCAAGCATCGGAATGAGCGCGGGCGGCATATTATCTATGCAGAAATACCCAAGGTCCTCAAAGAAATGAATCGCCTGTGTTTTTCCCGAGCCTGACATACCCGTTAAAATTGTAAAATCCATACTATCACTCCCCTATCAGTCTTACCTCCGGCTCCAATGTGACGTCAAATCTTTCTTTTACCGTCTTTTTTACATGATCGATCAAAGCAAGAACATCCGCCGCCGTGGCGCCGCCCTTGTTTACAATAAAGCCGGCATGCTTATCGCTCACCTGCGCGCCGCCTATGGAATATCCCATAAGTCCGGCGTCCTGTATCAGCTTTCCGGCAAAATGCCCCTCGGGACGCTTGAAGGTGCTGCCCGCTGACGGCATAGAAAGCGGCTGCTTGTCGCTTCTGCGCTTATTGTAATCAGCCATTGCCGCCTTTATATCATCATATCTGCCTCTCTCAAGCTCCAGAGCAGCGGAAACAACATACTTTCCGCCTTCCGAAAAAATACTCTTTCTGTATCCGAAGCGGCAGTCCTCACCGCTTATCTCATGCAGTTTCCCGTCATCATCAAGATAGGTTACGGATTTTACAACGCTCTTTATCTCCGCGCCGTAAGCGCCGGCATTCATAAAGATACCGCCTCCGAGAGTCCCCGGTATCCCCGACAGCGCTTCAAAGCCGGAAAGCTCCGCCTTTAATATCTCCGTGGCAAGCTTTGACATCAGAATACCCGCTCCGGCGGTTACGGTTGTTCCGTTTATCTCACAATCCGTCATTCCGGGACCTATCTGAATAACCATTCCCCGTATACCTTTATCTCCGACCAGCATATTTGAGCCGTTGCCCATTACCATATACGGTATGCTGTTTTCCTTTGCGAGCCTGATCAGCTCCGCAGTCTCCTCCGCGCTCCCCGCGCTTACAAACATATCAGCCGGACCTCCTATTCTGAAGGTCGTATGGCGGCTCATAGGCTCATTTTCCAACAGCTGCGGTGAAACCGCTCTGAATTTTTCTGTCATAAAAATATAAATCCTTTCCGCATACAATCTGTCCTCAGGCTTCCAGCTTCCAGGACATCATTTCCTTATTTCTCGCATCCTTCATATATGCCGCAAATTTCTCATAAGAAGTATTCATGATCAGCTCCTCGGGAAAATCAACATCCTCAAGAAGCTCCGGAGCATGAGTATAACCGCCTATATCGGTAAACATATGCGCGTCTGATGACACCACAATTCCCACTCCGTG
>JBJEFT010000004.1:0-3085 GCA_051874315.1 Candidatus Ornithomonoglobus sp. | reverse complement strand
TAATTACTTCCCGGCTCTATCAGCTCACCGGTAACAGCGCTTACCGCCTTGCGGTTTCCCTTTATGTATGCAGGGAAGGTCTTTATGCTGTCGTCCTCATCGGTATATATGCAGTACACAAGCTCAGGCGCGGCATATTCCATATACTCGTTATAAGCCTCCGCAGCTGTTATCAGCTTTGAAACATCCTCGTCCGAAAAATCCGGTTCATCAATATAAGCGTTCGTAATTGTGCCGTCGCTTGCAACGGAAATGCCGCCTATCTGCCTGTCATATTCTATACCGTTATGCTCCTCATAAACTAAGAAAAAGGCAGCGCCCCAGTTATATCCTGACATATCTGCTTCGATCCTCAGCTTCCCCTCAATCTCCGGATTCATTCTCACCGCAAAACGCTCCGCCGTCTGTTTTGCCGCGGCAATATCCGTTTTGAGATAATCATACTCCTCCGAATCCTGCCAATTGCTGTAGCTTGTAATAACACCGTCCGAATCGCAGGAGAGATTTATGGACTTGTATGTATCGCCTCCCGGGATACTCCACTCAAACTGATATTCCGTTCCGTCGTCCGTTTCGCTGATCCCTGTGCATTTAAACTCCGAATACTCCTCCGGGATTTCCATTCTGTTCTTTACATCCGGAATAAGCTTTTCGTAATCCGCCTCCACTGCACATACAGCCGGCGCTGCGCCGAAAAGCATCGCCGCAGCCGTGATTAATACTGTTGTTTTTTTCATAAAAATACCTCCTCGTCATGTATCTCTGTAATTAATACGATTCACACTGCCAAAAGGTTGCATTAAATCCATGATTTTTTACACAGAAAGCGCCTTTACAAGAAAATGCACGCGGCGCATGTTTACGGAGGTCAGGCTTTCTATAACGGAGCGGATGTTTTTCTGCGCTTCCCGGCATACTTTTATTATATCGCAGCCGTAGCGCAGTGTCGCGGTTATGTCCATATGTACGCCGTGATTTGTCTTTCGTACATTTATATTATTTATTTTCACAAAGCCCTCAACCTTCATCGCCTCATGAATCGCAAGGCTATTAAGCACATTGTCTGAAATCGTAAAATCACCCATATACGAAAAAGTCGGACGCACTATTGATTTATCCGCCTCTGCGCTCTCCTCCTCTATATCGAGGTTCTTCTGAAAGCGGCGCAGCGGATGAAGAAAATATCCTGAAAATTCCTTCTGTATCTCAAAGGTCGGAACCGGTATTACATGCTTGCCGTCCTCAAGCCGCATCCGGTTTGCCATCGCCATTTCCTCAGGAGTTGCCACATCTTCTATGTGTACAAAATGCTCCACGGGACCGACCTCAAGTCTTTTCGCGATCTTCTCAGCCATCGCGTCTGAGGTCCCTAAAATCATGAGCTTTTTGATCCTGCTCTTTTTAAGAGCCCTCCGCATTTCATTACAATAGTTATCAGGTATAAACAGCGCGTGCTTAACGGATGCCATTCTTGTCGCTTCCTTCTTTGCGCTGCTGCCGGCTATCACCTTGCCGTGCGAGATAAGCAGACCGTCATCTATTATGCCGTCCGCTCCCTGCTCCTTAGAAACCATAATCGAGCGGTAGCTCTTGCCCGTTCCGCTCGGTCCTGTAAATGCTATAACCTTCATTTGTTATTCCTCAGCTTCTGTATTTTCCTGATTTTCCGCCTGCTCCTTGATTCTGTATGCCATAGTCATTAATGTGTCCGAAAGATGCACGTTCTCAACGGGAACATTTTCTCCAACCTCAAGCTCCGAATAGGAGAAGTTCACAATGCCGCGTATTCCGCTTTCTACAAGCAGCTTTGCCGTATCATGCGCAGCGGAAGACGGAACCGTAAGAATTGCAATATCAACCTTATTTTCCCTTACAAATGCGCCGAGCTCATCGCTCGGACTTACCTCTATGCCGCGTATTGATGAGCCAACGACCCTTTTATCGTTATCAAAAATACCTACAAGCTTAAAGCCGCGTTTTTCAAATGATGTATGATTTGCCAGAGCGCGGCCGAGATTGCCCGCTCCCACAATTATCATTGTATCCTTGTCATTAAGGCCGAGAATGTTTCCTATTTCCTCGATAAGGCTTTTTACGTTATATCCGTAACCCTGCTGACCGAAGCCTCCGAAATAATTAAGATCCTGTCTTATCTGCGAAGCGGTTACGCCCATAAGCTGGGAAAGCGCGTTCGACGATATTCTGTGTATGCCCTGACTCAGCAGCTCACCTAAATATCTGTAGTATCTCGGTAACCGTTTTATAACAACCTCGGGAACCTTTTTATCCATATCCTTATCAGTCCTTTTCAATAAGTAGTATTGTTAATATTATAACATACTTTTATCTGTTTGTACAGTGTTTTTTGTAAATTCATCATAATTTTCACATAAAGCCCGTTACTATATCCCTTATTATCATACCTATACCCTTTTTCGGCACATCCTCTGCCGCGACGAGATTTACGCTTTCCAACGTTGTGCCGTCACAGACAAAATCAGCCGTTCCCAGAACGTCACCTTTTGCTATGGGCGCGGTTATATTGTCATTTAAGTATATTATCCTTTCCGGCTCCTTTGCCTCCGCCTTTGACATTAAAAGCGATTTATTCTCCGCCGCGACCGCCTTTACCGAAGCGCTTGTTCCGTTAATTACATCTGCCTGCGCCGCTTCCTCGCCCTCCGATATAAGGACCTTTATCCCGTAATTTGCAAAGCCGTAATCCAGCAGCGCCCTTGCCGATGAAAACCGTTTATCAGAGGTCGGCGCGCCCAGAACAACGGCGATAAGCTCCATACCGTCACGCACAGCCGATGCCGAAAGGCAGCACAGCGCCTTTGAGGTCGAACCGGTTTTCAGTCCGTTTGCGCCGCTGTAAAATCTCACGAGCTTATTTGTGTTGGCAAGCTGAAATTTTCCGTCCCGAAGCTGGTCGGTCCATATTGAGGTATAGTCCGTTATCCTCGGATGTGTCAGCAGCTCCCTTGACATTATTGCGACATCACGCGCGGAGGAATAATGATTTTCCTCGTCAAGTCCGTTTGTGTTCACAAAATGAGTATTGGTCATTCCAAGCTCCTGCGCC
>JBJEFT010000003.1:0-3088 GCA_051874315.1 Candidatus Ornithomonoglobus sp. | reverse complement strand
CAAATTAATTGTCAAGTATACCGCTTTTACTTTTCTATTACAAATATTACGTTTTTCATTTATTCGTCCTCATCATCCTCTGAGTTTTTTTCAAGTGTCAAAGAATCAAGCTTTTCTATGAGGTCAAAGTTTTTCACTCCCGCCTTATATCCCAGAGTGGTCGCTATCATAGGTACAACGAGCATAAGTATCTGACCGTATACCGCTATTCCTCCTCCCTGACCGTCTACGAAGCCGAAATACGGTCCTGTCCATATATAAAACAGCAGATTAACTCCGATCGCCCAAAGGCTTGTCAGATACGGAACGCCGTTTTCATCAACAGCCGAAAAGAAATGCCAGTCGAGCTTATAGATAATAAGAAAAATACCGACCGATGCGCTTATTGCAAGCCCCCATAAAAATCCCCATTTCAGCTCAGGCTTAAGAGGTGTATAGGGCTTATTATCCCATGCCGCAAGCTTTCTCGCATAGCTGTATAGCGCAAGGCCGTAAACGACTGTAAATATTACGGCAACAACCTGTCTGCCGATTGTCTTATCGAGGAAATACCAGAATGCTATAGCCTCGAATACTATTATTATCAGAACGGTTGTAAGGTGATGCAGAAGCATATACCCGAACTGATATTTGCGTGTTATGTCAATTGAATTTCTCATTTTATAGTCTCCTTTGCTGAATAAATCCCCGCCAGATGCCCGCTTGACCATGCCCATTGGAGATTATATCCTCCGCAGTCACCGTCAATATCAAGCACCTCACCGCAGGCATAAAGCCCCTTAACAAGCTTTGATTCCATAGTGACCGGATCAAACTCGGCAGTCAATGCGCCGCCGCGTGTCACCTGCGCATTATTCCATGACATTGTGCCGGTTATCTTAAATTCCCATGATTTGATTGCCGACGCAATTTTTTTTATCTCCTCCTCGGAAAGCGCCGCAGCAAGCCGTGACAGCGGGGCAATCCCCACCGATTTTAATAACGCCTGTCCCACGCGCTTATTGAGCATACCTGTAAAAAATTCCTCCAAAGGAACATTATAAAGATAGGCGCAGCGTTCATACAGCATTGAAACAACATCATCATATGAATATTCAGGCATAATGTCGGCCGCGGCTGTCTTTTCACCTTCAATATATGCCGACAGTGAAAACACCGGCGGGCCTGAAAGCCCGTAATCCGTAAATAACAGCTCCCCCTCCTCCGAATGCTTTCCGATGGTGAGCCTAGCGTTCAGCTTTATTCCTTTAAGTTTTTTTACTACCTCAGTTTCCGTTTTAATCTGGACAAGTGACGGACTGAGCTTTGTTATTCTGTGTCCAAAGCGCCTGAGCAGCTCAAATCCACTGCCGTTTGAGCCGAGATTGGGCGACGCCTTTCCGCCTGCCGCAATAATCAGCCTGTCACAGGTATATTTATCTCCGTTATAAGGGACGATTTCAAATCCGTTTTTTGTTTTCCGCGCCGACTTCACGTCAAACCCGCATATAGTTTTTACACCCAGCTCTTCAGTTTTTCTTCGCAGAACGTCAAGCACAGCAGATGCTGTATCTGAATACGGATAAATCTTTCCCCTCTCCTCTTCCTTCCACAAAATACCCAGACTGCTGAAGAAATCAAGAGTCTCCTTCACCCAGTATCTTTTAATTGCGCCCTTTACAAACGATGGATCTGTACCGTGGTAGTTTTCAGGCGCCGCGCCGGAGTTTGTCATATTGCAGCGTCCGTTTCCCGTCGCAAGAATTTTTTTGCCGACACGCTTTTCACGCTCAAAAATAATGACTTCATTCCGCTCTGATTTTGCCGCAATCGCCGCAGCAAGTCCAGATGCGCCTCCGCCGATTATGCCTATTCTCATCCCTCTGCGTCCTCCGTTTCACCGTCACCGTTTATATCCTCATAGTCCGCTTCGGATGTCATTTCCTCATACTCCGCTTCGTCATCGCCGCTTTCTTCTGCCATTTTCAAGACATTGACCCGAACCGCAAGCAACTCGGATATGGTCGCTCTCAGGATTGCCACAACCGGAACCGATATAAGCATTCCTATAAACCCGAACAATGTCCCGCCCACTGATACGGCTATTATAATTGTCAGAGGACTTATTTCAAGCCTTGTACCCATAATCTTAGGCGCTAAAACGTTACCGTCAAGCTGCTGAAGAACAAGTAGAATTATCAGGCACCATATTGCGTGGAAGGTTCCTCCGGATATGAGCATCACTATACCGGAAACGACCCACGATATAATAGAGCCAAAATAAGGAATCATATCCATAAACCCGATAAATATACCGAGCAGCAGCGCATACGGCTCACCCATGATAAGAAGCACCAGAGTGCAGACCACCGCCATTACAAAGCAGCAGATCAGCCTTGCATATATATACTGTGTAAAAATCGTATTGATGCTTGAGCAATGCTCCATAAATGTGATATACCCGTCGCTGTGCGCAAAAAGGCTGATTACCCTGTTTATACCTTTCAATATTCTTTCCTTTTCAAGCAGCATATAGATAGACGCGATAAGGGCGATAAAAATATCCAGAAGCCCCGATGTGAATGACATAAAGCCATGGGCATATTTGCCTATCGTACCGACATTTAACACATCGGATATCATGGACATAACGTTTATTGTATCCGCCTTAAAGCCTATCTTATCAAGAATTTCTATATTGTTCAGAAACTGTACTATTGATGATGCAATCTGAGGCAGATTATCATACATTTCCATAATATTGCGGTACAATGCCGGCAGCAGCGCGCCGAGAACAGCCAGAATAGCTATTACAAACAAAATATAAACAACCGCTATACTGATTGCATTGGAGTGCTTTTTAAGCTTTTCCGACTTAGCTTTTCTTACAATAAATGCCGTCAGCTTTTTAGCCGGAATATTAAGCAGATAAGCAATCACAAACGCTATTATAAACGGTTTTGCCGCATCAACTATCTTTGAAAAAATTGTAATGAGATACTGAAAGCTGTCAAAGGTTTTATACACTGCAATGAGTGCAACGCCAAGTATAAATATAACCGCCCATTTGGTATTATTTTTTATCCATTTCAGCATATTTGACTATTTT
>JBJEFT010000002.1:0-3093 GCA_051874315.1 Candidatus Ornithomonoglobus sp. | reverse complement strand
ATCTTAATTAAATCCGCTCCTTTTCTCTTTATTATACAATTTTTGTATATTCATGTCAAGAACATTCCAATCTGTTTAAAAATTTTTATATTTTACCTGTTCATTACATTACATATTAAAGCTTTACAAAATTTTCTAAACTTTTACATTGACTTGAATACTTTTTGAAAGACAGTATTGTATAATACACTACAGCAGCCAAACAAAAACGGCTGAAATAACAAATTCAAATAACGGAATAGAAAGAAAAGAGGAAATCAAAATGAAAACAAGAAACATAGCTTTATCATTATCAGCGGTTATTGCAATTGCAGCTTTAGCAGGCTGCGGAAGCGCAGGCTCAGGCAATGAAACAGCATCAGGCTCAGGCAGCGAAGCAGCATCAAGCTTCGATTCAAGCCGTGACATCACAGTTGTATCACGTGAGGACGGTTCAGGTACAAGAGGCGCGTTTATCGAGCTTTTCGAAATTGAGCAGAAGGATGATGCGGGCAACAAGGTAGATACAACAACAGAGGAAGCAATCATCGCAAACAAGACTGATGTAATGCTTACAAACGTATCAGGCGATGAATATGCTATCGGTTACGTTTCACTCGGCTCGCTCAACGACAAGGTAAAGGCTCTTAAGATAGACGGCGTAGAGGCTACCGCAGATAACGTAAAGAACGGCACTTATAAAGTTTCAAGACCGTTCAACATCGCAATCAAGGGCGAGGTTTCAGACGTTGCGCAGGACTTCATCGACTTCATTCTCAGCGCAGAGGGTCAGGAGGTCGCTTCAGACGGCTACATCGCGATTGACGACAGCGCAGAGCCGTACGCAGGCACAAAGCCGGCAGGTAAGGTTGTCGTAGCAGGTTCATCATCGGTTTCACCGCTTATGGAAAAGCTCAAGGAAGCATATATCGCAGTAAATCCGGATGCTGAAATCGAAATACAGACAAACGACTCAACATCAGGTATGAACGGCACTATCGAGGGTACATGCGACATCGGTATGGCATCACGCGATCTTAACGATTCGGAAGCCGAAGTTCTTACAGGAATCTCGATCTGCCTTGACGGTATCGCAGTTATCGTAAACAGCGAGAACCCGACAGATGATCTCACATCAGAAAATGTAAAGGATATATTCACAGGCACAATCACAGCATGGAGTGAAATAGACTGATAATGAAAAATATACTTGAAAAAGGAATGCGCATCGTCTTCTTTATAGCGGCGATCGCGTCAATCATTGCGGTATTCCTTATATGCCTGTTCCTTTTCGCAAACGGCATTCCGGCAATCGGAAAAATAGGAATATTCAGCTTCCTTCTCGGTACAAAGTGGTCACCTACAAACGTACCTGCTTCGTTCGGTATATTCCCAATGATCCTCGGCAGTATCTATGTTACTGCCGGGGCTATCATAATCGGTGTTCCGATAGGTATTCTCACATCGGTATTTATGGCAAAATACTGCCCTAAGGGAATTTATAAGGTATTAAAGCCCGCAACAGAGCTTCTTGCCGGCATTCCGTCAGTCGTATACGGCTTCTTCGGTCTTGTTGTTATCGTTCCGATAATCCGTTCAGTTTTCGGCGGCACCGGAAACAGCATTCTCGCGGCTTCGATCCTGCTCGGAATCATGATACTCCCCACCATAATCGGTGTCAGCGAATCGGCTATAAGAAGTGTCCCCCAGAGCTATTATGAGGGTTCTCTCGCGCTCGGCGCAACACATGAAAGAACAATTTTCAGAGTTATTCTCCCTGCCGCAAAATCAGGTATAATGGCAGGCGTTGTTCTCGGCATAGGCCGCGCGATCGGCGAAACCATGGCGGTAATCATGGTTGCCGGAAACCAGGCAAGAATGCCGGCAGGATTATTAAAGGGAATAAGAACACTTACGGCGAATATAGTTATTGAGATGGGGTATGCTGCGGATCTGCACAGAGAAGCGCTTATCGCAACAGGTGTTGTCCTCTTCGTATTCATACTCATCATAAACATCACCTCAATACTCATAAGAAGAAAGGGGAATGAATGATGGCAGAAGCAAAAGACAACCGTATGACCGACACAAGCGGCATAACAGGAATAAACACCGTTACCGCCGCGGATAAAATGCGCTCATACTTCAAGAAACCCGGCTCAATGTTAGCTATGCTGCTCGTAATGCTTGCAGCGGCTTTCACCTTTGCCGCGCTTATATTCATCATATGCTACATACTGATAAAGGGCGTTCCCCATATCAGACCGTCACTGTTTGCATGGAATTATAACACGGAAAACGTGTCTATGCTCCCTTCAATTATCAATACGGTAATAATGACGGTTATCTCCCTTATCATAGCGATCCCGCTCGGATTATTCACGGCAATATATCTTGTGGAATACTCAGGAAAAAACAATTCCAAGATCGTTCAGATTATAAGACTTACAACAGAAACACTCTCGGGCATTCCTTCAATTATATACGGTCTGTTCGGTATGCTGTTCTTCGTAACCTATCTTAAATGGGGCTATTCAATACTCGCGGGCGCGCTCACCATGTCGATCATGGTTCTGCCGCTTATTATGAGAACGGCAGAGGAAGCGCTCCTTGCGGTGTCAGACTCCTTCAGAGAGGCAAGCTTCGGACTTGGCGCAGGCAAGCTCAGAACAATATTCAAAATTGTTCTCCCCGCCGCAATGCCGGGTATCTCATCCGGTATAATCCTTGCAATAGGAAGAATTGTAGGAGAAACGGCGGCTCTGATGTATACGGCGGGTACTGTCGCAAACATACCTACAAGCCTGATGTCCTCGGGACGTACACTCGCGCTTCACATGTACGCGCTGTCAAGTGAGGGACTTTATGAAAATCAGGCATATGCGACAGCGGTTGTACTGCTTGTCCTCGTACTGATAATCAATACATTATCCTCGTTTATTGCGCGGAAGCTTACCAAATCATAATTGCGAAAGGATAAAACAAATGGCTATATTAAATAACGTCCCTAAATTTACGGTTAAGGACATGAATCTTTATTACGGCAATTTCCATGCCTTAAAGGATATT
Organism: Candidatus Ornithomonoglobus sp.; assembly: GCA_051874315.1. Taxonomy (GTDB): domain Bacteria; phylum Bacillota; class Clostridia; order UBA1381; family UBA1381; genus Ornithomonoglobus. Next base: position 45 of record JBJEFT010000002.1, on the reverse strand, counting down.
AACATGGATATTCCCGCAAATAAAATTACCGCTTTTATCGGGCCC
>JBJEFT010000001.1:0-12509 GCA_051874315.1 Candidatus Ornithomonoglobus sp. | reverse complement strand
ATCAGATTCCTTGACCCGCCGCTTCACGAGTTCGTTCCGACAGAGGAAGAGGACATCAAGGCTCTCGCAGAGACACAGGGCAAGACAGTTGAGCAGATTAAGACAATCATCGACTCACTCCACGAGTTCAACCCGATGATGGGACACCGCGGCTGCCGTCTTGCGGTAACATATCCGGAAATCGCTAAGATGCAGACAAGCGCTGTTATCAGAGCTGCTCTTAATGTTCAGAAGAAGCACCCGGATTGGACAATCAAGCCGGAAATCATGATTCCGCTGGTTGGCGACATCAAGGAGCTTAAGTTCGTTAAGAATGTGGTAGTTGAGACAGCTGACGCTGAAATCGCTGCCGCAGGCGCTGATCTTAAGTATGAGGTTGGTACAATGATCGAGATTCCGAGAGCTGCGCTTCTTGCTGATGAAATCGCAACAGAGGCTGAGTTCTTCTGCTTCGGTACAAACGACCTTACACAGATGACATACGGCTTCTCGCGTGATGACGCGGGCAAGTTCCTTGACGCATACTATGACAAGAAGATCTTCGAGAACGATCCGTTCGCAAAGCTCGACCAGTCAGGCGTTGGCAAGCTCATGAAGATGGCTATCGACCTTGGTAAGCCGGTTAACCCGAACCTCCATGTAGGTATCTGCGGCGAGCACGGCGGCGACCCGACATCAGTTGAGTTCTGCCACAAGATCGGTCTTGACTACGTTTCATGTTCACCGTTCAGAGTTCCGATCGCAAGACTTGCTGCCGCTCAGGCGAAGATTGCAGAGGATGCTGAATAATTAAAGGTATAATCCAATAGAAATTTTAATCCGCCGCGGGCATTGCCTGCGGCGGGTTTTTTATCCGTAATTAACAAAATTATTACTTTTTAAATAAAATTAAATAATTTTATTGACATTTTAAATAATATATATTATAATATTTTTGAAAGGATGTGGTTTTATGGCACAATCTACATTTAGTATCAGAATGGATGACGGCTTAAAAAAAGAGTTTGACAGCCTTTGCGCTGACTTTGGAATGAGTATGTCCACAGCAATTACTGTTTTTGCAAGAACTGTTGTGAAAACGCGTAAAATTCCGTTTGAAATAACGGCTTCAGAACCATTCTACTCTGAAAATAATCAGAAGTATCTTATGAAGTCATTAGCTGACTATAAAGCAGGACGGCTCACTCAGCATGAGCTTATTGAGGCAGAAGATGAATAAGCTGTGGACTGATGACGCCTGGGACGACTATGTATATTGGTCTTTACAGGATAAGAAAACTTTAAAACGGATAAACCAGCTGCTAAAAGATATTGACCGAAACGGAAACAGAGGAATAGGAAAGCCGGAACCTCTAAAGCATGAGTATCAAGGCTTTTGGAGCAGAAGAATAAACGATGCAGACAGGCTTGTTTATAAAATTGAGAACGGCAGCATTATAATCCTGCATTGCAGAGGGCATTATGAATAATACTGTTATGTAGAACTCCGCGGCGGGCATTGCCTGCGGCGGAGTTTTAACAATTATTTCTTTCTTAAGTGCTTAATATGTTCTTCAAGCGACTCCATGAGCGAACGCTCCGAACGGAACTGGAGCAGGAAGTTCAGAAGGTTTTTCTGACGCTCCATCGCGCGGGAATTTATCTCGTCCTTGAGATGCTCATATTTTATAACAACCTTATTCTCCGCCGCAAACTGACGGATTTTTACTGTGAGATTTAGCGAGTAGCTCACATCTATTATGAACACTCCGAAAAACAGTCCGATAAAGAACGAAAACGCGAGATTTTCCGAAAGCCAGCGTATTCCGTCAAGGACATGGGGATGAATAAGAAAATAATACAGCGCGCTAAGCACCGCCCAGAAAAACGAAAATCTCGGACATATTATTCCCTGAATATTTCCCCATTCCTCCGAATAGTCCCAGAGCTTGATATTCATTCCCTTTATAAATATTATTCCGGCTATGTATTCGATAACCGTCATTGCCGCCGCCATCAGTATAAATAATATAATTTTCTGAAGAACGGCGTTGTCAACATATATAAGCTTTTCCAGCATTGTCATAGCGTACAGCGCGCATAAGCCAAATCCGTAGATCGGAAGATAGGTTCCGTTAAGAAAGCCGGGATTGACCCACTTTTTTGACGGATTGTTCTTTGAAAAGAACCGTCTGAAAAGCAGCTCAAGGCACCAGCCGCATATGCTCCCCGAAAAGAATAAAAACGCGAAAATCAAAAATATGTTCATCTGTCTGTCCGCTCCTTTTATCTGTTGTTTTTATATGCCTCTATCTCTTCCGCTTTTTCATTAAGATATACCCAGCGCTCCGTTTTTTCCTCAAGCTTTTCCTCAAGCTCTGTCTTTTCATTAGCAAGCTCGTTCAGCCTTGTGAAATCTGTCGCGCATTCCGCCATTTCCTTATCTATCGAGGCTATTTTTTCTTCAAGCGCCGCAATATCATCATCTATCGTTTCATATTCACGCTGCTCTTTAAATGTAAATTTGGGCTTGCTTTCCCTTACGGTGCGCGCGGTTTTCTCCTTTGGCTTTGCCGCTTCTCTGCTGTACTCCACGCGCTTTTCCTCATAATCAGAGTAATTGCCCGGATAGCGCTTTATCTCTCCGTATGGTGCAAGCTCAAATATCTGGGTTGAGATTTTATCGAGGAAATATCGGTCATGCGACACAGCGATCACGGCTCCGGCGAAATTTTCTATATATTCCTCTAAGATACACAGCGTTTCTATATCAAGATCATTTGTCGGCTCGTCAAGCAGAAGAATATTCGGCGCCGTCATAAGCACCCGCATAAGCTCCAGCCGTCTGCGCTCTCCGCCGGATAATCTTCCTATCGTGCTCCACTGCGCCTCTCCGTCAAACAAAAATCGCTCCAACAGCTTTGCCGCCGATATTGTGCCCTCGGGAGTTTCTATATACTCACCCGCCTCCTTCACATAGTCGATAACGCGCATGGACAGGTCCATAGCTTCGCTTTCCTGCGAAAAATAGCCTATCTTTACCGTTTCACCCCGGTCAATACTGCCTGTATCCGGTTCAATCATTCCGGCAATCATTTTTAAAAGTGTTGATTTTCCCGTTCCGTTTGAGCCGACAACACCGATCCTGTCGTTTCTCAGCATATTATACGAAAAATCGCGGATCAAGGTATTGCCGTCATAGCTTTTTGAGATACCGTTAATTTCGATTATCTTTTTGCCAAGACGCGAATTCATGGAGGATAGTTCAAGCTTCTGCCGCTCATGCAGTCCCTCCTGATTTTTTATCCGCTCATAGTTGTCAAGCCTTGCCTTGCTCTTTGTGCCCCTCGCGAGAACGCCGCGGCGCACCCATTCAACCTCCCTGCGCAGAAATGCCTGCCGCTTTTTCTCAGCCGACCTTGCAGCTTCAAGCCTTGCGCTCTTTTCCTCAATGAATCCCGAATAGTTTGTTTCGTATAAATACAATTCCCCTCGGTCAACCTCCGCGATCCTGTTCGTTACGCGGTCAAGGAAATACCTGTCATGGGTTATCATTATGATCGCGCCCTTATATGCTTTAAGAAAATTTTCAAGCCATATTATCATCTCGCTGTCAAGATGGTTTGTAGGCTCGTCAAGTATCAGAAGATTGGATTCACTCGAAAGCGCGCGTGCTATCGCCACCCGTTTTCTCTGTCCGCCCGACAGCAGCTCCGTTTTTCTGTCAAAATCATTTATGCCAAGCTTTGTGAGTATCCGTTTTGCCTCAAATTCATCCGCGCCGTTTTTCTCACATTCCATCGCCTCAAGCGCGGTCGAGCCCTCTTTGAATACCGGAGTCTGCGGCAGATATGCGATCCTCAGATTCCTTGCCGGTGTTATTTCGCCGCCGTCACAGTCCAGTTCGCCCGCCAGAATTTTTAGAAGCGTTGATTTTCCCTCGCCGTTTACCCCGACAATTCCTATCTTATCGGTGTCATTGATGTATAGTGACACATCCTTCAGTATTACTCTTTCTCCGTATGCTTTTTTTATATTTTCCGCTGTCAACAGTACCATTTCCGACTTACCTCTGTAATATTGTATTCGGAATATATTTTACCACATAAAAACCTTATATTCAAGACCTTATAGCCGAACAATAACCCATAATCTTTAAAAAATTTGTGTAATTTCGCAAAATATCTTGACATTTTGCGCAAAATATTATAAAATATATTATGCTTGATATTCTTTAAAAAGTTTTCTGATAATGTTACAGTAAATGAAGCTGCACACAATCATATTGGGTGTTCCGAAATGGTTGTTTAGATCAAAAGCCGTGTGCGGCAAAACCTGCACGCCGTATCATCCGCTTTGCTGTAATTTTACATAATAATATATAAGCAGCCATTTTTTAATGGATACGCCTCCGGTTGCGTGTGGTATATAGTAAATCACATAAAATGGAGGTGTTTGAAATAACAACTATAGATATAATATTAATTGTATTGATTTTAGCGGTAGCCGCTTTAGGCGCATTTCTCGCTAAAATATCATATAATAAAGGCTTTACATCAGGTATTGAACACAGAAAACAGGTAGCCGAAGCACAGTTCGGATCTGCCGAAGAAAAAGCTAAAGCTATCGTTTCCGAAGCTGAACGCGCCGCTGAAAACAAAAAGCGCGAAGCGTTGCTCGAGGTGAAGGAGGAAAATCAGAAGCTGCGCGCCGAGCTTGACAAGGAGATCAAGGAGCGCCGCAACGAGATTTCCCGCCAGGAAAGACGAGTTAACCAGAAAGAGGAAACACTTGACAAAAAGACCGACAATCTCGAAAGAAAAGAGCAGTCGCTCAACAGCAGATTGAAGTCTTTAGATAAAAAAGAGCATGAAATTGCAGAAATCAAACAGAAGCAGACGGAGGAGCTTGAGAGAATTTCAGGTCTCACAAGAGAGGAAGCAAAGAGCATCCTTGTTCAGGAGATCGAAACGAGCGCAAGACATGACGCCGCTGTTATGGTTAAAGAAATTGAGCATGAGGCAAAGGAAAATGCGGAAAAGCTTGCTAAGAACATAGTCGCAATGTCGATCCAGAAGGTTGCTGCCGACCATGTAGCGGAAACCACAGTTTCAGTTGTCAACCTGCCGAGTGATGAAATGAAGGGCCGTATTATCGGCCGTGAGGGACGCAACATAAGAACACTTGAAACAATGACCGGCGTTGATCTCATAATTGACGATACTCCGGAAGCTGTTATCGTGTCAAGCTTTGATCCGATAAGACGTGAGGTTGCAAAGCTGGCGCTTGAAAAGCTTATAGTTGACGGGAGAATTCATCCGGCAAGAATTGAAGAGTCTGTTGAAAAGGCTCGTAAGGAAGTTGACGCCATCATCAAACAGGAGGGCGAAAACGCTGCGTTCTCAACCGGAGTACACGGACTGCATCCGGAGCTCATCAAGCTTCTCGGTAAGCTCAGATACAGAACGAGCTATGGTCAGAACGTATTGAATCATTCTGTTGAGGTTGCATATCTCGCAGGAGTTATGGCAGGCGAGCTTGGCTGTGACGTCAGTCTTGCAAAGCGCGCAGGTCTTTTACACGACATTGGTAAGGCCGTTGACCACGAGGTTGAGGGTTCGCATGTTACAATAGGCGCGGATATAGCTAAAAAGTTCCGCGAGAACAAGGACGTTGTACATGCTATTATGGCTCATCACGGCGATGTTGAGCCGCAGACAATCATCGCAACACTTGTACAGGCAGCGGACGCGATCTCGGCAGCAAGACCGGGAGCAAGACGCGAAAACCTTGAAACATACGTTAAGCGTCTGCAGAGACTCGAGGAAATTTCCAACGAGTTTGAAGGTGTTGAAAAGTCGTTCGCAATTCAGGCAGGCCGTGAAATCAGAATTATGGTTAAGCCTGAGGTCATCAATGATGACGGTATGATCATTGTCGCTAAGGAAATCGCAAAGAAAATTGAAAGCGAGCTTGAATATCCGGGTCAGATCAAGGTAAGCCTTATCCGTGAAACCCGCGCAGTGGATTACGCAAAGTAATCTTATTTAACCGCTTTCGCTGAAAACCGAAAATTGGGAGCAATAGCCGGACGCCGGCAGCTGTGTCCCCGCCGTACGATAAAGGTACCGCGGTTAGTCACTTGGCCGCCGCACTTCTACCCATCCGGCGTGCTCCTTTTTTTATCTTATATCGGGAGATCATTTATGAGAGTATTATGTATCGGAGATATTGTGAGCCGCGCAGGCCGCGATATGCTTTTTAAATATGTTGACGATTTAAAATATCAGAGTGATATTGATTTCGTGATTGCAAACGGAGAAAACTCAAATCACGGACGGGGTATGACCCGCTCGTGCTACGAGGAAATGAAGCGCGCCGGCGTTGACGCATTTACAATGGGCAACCATGTTTGGGGCGCAAAGGAGGTTACCGCCATCATGCGTGACGAGGGGGATGTTATCCGTCCGGCGAACTGGCCCGGGAATCCTCCCGGCGAGGGAAGCGTTATTCTTTCAACAAGAAGCGGTATCAAAATCGGAATAATAAACCTCATGGGGCAGGTTGAAATGGTACCGTGTGACAGTCCGTTTGCCGCAGCCGAACGGGAGCTTGAAAAGCTTTCAAAAATTACTCCGGTAATATTTGTCGATTTTCATGCCGAGGCAACCTCGGAGAAAATGGCGATGGGGTATTTTCTTGACGGCAGGGTCAGCGCCGTGTTCGGCACGCATACGCATATCCAGACAGCGGATTCAAAGATACTGCCCGGCGGCACCGGATATATAACTGACCTGGGAATGACAGGTCCCTCCGATTCGATCCTCGGAATGAACAAGACGATTATAGTCAACCGTTTCAGAACCGGAATGCCGCAGAAATTTGAAATTGCCGCCGGCAAGGGTCAGTTCTGCGCCTGTGTTTTCACTGTTGACGAAAATACAGGAAAATGTACTAAGGTTGAACGGCTCTGGTTTGAGGAATAACAGTAAGCGGCTGTATCAAAACATATAGCGGTATATTACACTCAAAAATTCTGTTGACACTCCTGTCTGATTGTGATAAAATATATAACATACAAAAACGGGAAAGGATATTTACTATGCCAGGCTTTAAATACAATATTGATTTTGTTCCTGTACCAAAGGATTTTATAGAACACATTATGCCATCGGCAAATCCGGCATATGTTATGGTTTATCTTTATATATTATCACTGGGTGCATCCGGAAAAAGCATGGATACCGCTGACATTGCGAAAAAGCTTAACTTTATAGAAACGGATGTTGTAAATGCCATTAAGTACTGGAAAAAGCAGGGGCTTCTCGCGGGCAGCGATGAAAATATCATAATCAAGAAATCGGTTGACGAGGAGCTTTCGCCGGAAAATGATAAAAAATCAATCGACGACATTGAGGCGGCTATCAACGGCAATCAGACGCTTGCCGACCTATGCGCTATCGCTCAGGAAATCCTGGGCAAGACCCTTTCAAATAACGATATTCAGATCCTTTACTGGTTCTATGACGGGCTCGGTTTTTCGCCCGAGGTAATCACCATGCTTCTTGAATACTGCGTTTCCCTTGGCAAACGCAACATGAAGTACATCGAAAAGGTCGCTATCACATGGATGGAAAATAAGATCACAACAATGGACGAGGCGCAGCAGTACATAACGCGCGCTTCAAAAAGCGACGAATTTACAACCTCGCTGCGCAAGCTGTTCGGCATAACCGACAGAAATCTTTCCAAAACCGAGGCTCTGTATCTTGACACATGGCGCGATGACTATAAGATGAGCGCGGATATGGTAGGACTTGCATATGAATACTGCATCATGGCGACAAATAAGCTGTCTTTCCCATACATCAACACCATTCTTAAACGCTGGAATGAGCAGGGGATAAGAACCATTCCCGATGCTGAAAAGGACCATGAAGAGTACAGGCAGAACAGCGGCAATAATTCCGGCAATAATGACACCGCAATGTCGGATACGGAGGATATAAGCGAAATCGAAAAGCAGTTCATGTCAAACTATGAGAACTAATGAAGGGGCTGCAGCAAAATAATTTACCCCAAATCAGCATACAAAACGAAAGCCCCGTCCTAAAAACACCTGACGGGGCTTTATATTTCACCGTATAAAACGGTTATTTAGTAAACGAACAAACTCTTGTAGCTTGTTGTCTCGACATTGGCTGTACCTATTTCGTTTTTGGCGTCGATCGCGTTTGAGCCTCCCTCGACGCTGCCGCCTGATACCGTTATAACATTCTCGTCCGCAAACTCCGTTATTCTCATTGCAGGCTCTGTATACTTTTTCATTCCGCTTTCCCTCCTTACTGAGCGTTTAATTCTACTTTTTGTACCTTATTCAATTCATCTTCTTCTCCGGTTATGATAAAGCCAAAGCGTACTGTGCCGCCGCCGCTTACCTGCGGAGTGCTGAAGTTAAGATTGCCGACCTTGTTTTCATCGTTTGTGACCGTCCATTTAAGACCTGTAGGAATAATATATAGTCCGTTGTCTATATCGACATAATATGAGTTGGCAAAATCGCCCTTATTCTCGCCGCGGTATTTCTTTACCGTTTCCGTAGCGTCAGCGTTTGAGAATACGCCGCGTTCCCATACCGCCGAAATTACGGTGTCCTCCGAAACCGTTATCGTATCTCCCGGCTGATATTGTGTTCCGTTTACGCTCCATGCCGTAAAGCTGCCGCAGTCTTCCGGATGAAGGAGAGCGCAGACCGGCAGCGTGTATGTTCCGGTTTCGTTTAACAGCTCCTTCATATATCCCGTACCGCCGCCGGCGCTGAAGCTTATTATATTGCGTCCCGAGGTGTCCTCAGGATTGTATGCTGCGCCGCCAAATCCGGTCCATTGCCATGTTCCGTTGTCATACATCACTGCGCTGCCTGTCGGATATACCAAGTCGGGGCTTTGTGTACCTGAGCCGTTGTTAAAAATAATATTGGAATATGGTCCTGTCGTAACGGTTAATTTCCATTTGTCTGTTCCCTCTATATTCTGCATCGCAACGCCCGGCCAACTTGCATTGTTGGAAAAAGGGGATTGGGTCCAGCAATATGCGTATACTGTACTCCAGCCTGCGTTGTTGAGTAAATAAACCGTGTTATCCTCCGCTGCTGCGCCGCCGGACGTTTCCCAGCAGGGTGTAAAGCTTACGTCCGCAGCGGCGGCAAGCTTTGCTCCCGCTTTATAGTATTTTGTGCCGTCCGACCAGCAGGCAAAGTTTTTATCATCAGCGGGGGTAAAGGCGCATTCGGGAAGCGTTATAATTCCCGACACGGTTTTTATGCTGTCCATAACGCCGCTGCTTGAGCTGTCGGGGGAGAAGCTTACGGTATAATAAGGATTTACCTTAAAATACTTATAAAGCCCGTTATCTCCGCTTACATATTCTCCCGCTCCGGCGCCGTTTGCCTTTTCGCTTGCCGCCGTATCGTATTCTTTTGTAAAGCCGTCAAGGCTCGGGGCCTTGTTTAAAGCTGTGCCGTTATGCGATGCCGCCGTAACGACTGCATCACAAATACTGATGGCGCTGCCGGCGCTCAGCGCAAAGCTTTCTTCTCCTAAAGCGTTTAAAACTCCGCCTTCAACATCAATGCCGCCGTTTACCGCCATAATTCCGTTTTGCTTTCCGATTGCCGCAGCGGCGCCGCCGCCGCTTATTCTGACGCCGCCGTCTGAATATATTCCGTAATCGCCGCCGCTGATTGTGTTTTCACTGTTTTCCGTCAGGGAAATATTAAGCGTATCAAGGCCTGAGGTTATTGCTCCGCCTGTGTATCCGTTCAGGGTAAGAGTTTGCGTCTGAGCGTCATAGCTTGCCGTTTTATCTCCTAAAATATCATCGCAGTTCAGCGAGTATACCTGCGTATCACCTAAATAAAGGTCGTAATATGTAATAGTAATATCCTCCCATACAGGTACCGCTGTTGAATCAGCCTTAAGCAGTGCCGATGAGCCTGCCTTATACTCTGTGCCGTCTATGCTCCATGCCTTAAATACCTTGCCTGCGGGAGCTGTAAAGGTACATTCCGGCAAAGTAACATAACCCGAGTAAGACGCGTTGATGCTATCCATGCTGCCCTCCGCGCCGTTTCCGTCAAAGCTCAGCGTATAGGTTGGCACATCAAGCTGCGTATCAGGTCCCGTAAAGCCTGCCGCCGCGCACACATATACTCTCATGTTGCCCTTGCCCAGAGCCGGAACCGAAAGTGTTCCGTCAGTTACATTCTGCGGATCACCCGTTACAGCGTCAATATATATACCGTTCGGGATATTTTTAAACTCCGCGCCGCCTGATATTGTCACAAGCGCAAGGCTGTCAATCTTCTCTTCTTCATTGGTGTATCGGCGGATAAATGCCATATCTCCCGATACATATTCGTCCGATGTGGTATACTGACCTTTTCTCAGAGCCGGAACAGCTTGGCGGATTGTATTAAGCTCTTGTATGTGCTCAGCAAGGGGAGAGCTGAGCGTCTCCGCAACAGTACTGCTTGCAGTAAATTCAGAAAAATCGGTTGCAACTACATTGCCCTTCAGATAGTCGCCGTAGTAGGCGCGTCTTGTTTGGGATAACGGTAACAACGTTCCTTTATCAATCACCGCTTCCTTTTGGAACTCAACCTCTGTGCCTGCCGTAACTCTCGGAATACCTCGGAAGGTAAACATAAGACAAAGGTTTTCCGCCCATGTGTCCGTTCCGCCGGAAAATCCTACACTTTCATTAGGTTGTTCAGGTGAATAGTCATAACTGTCTACAAACGTGATATTCCATGTGGAATCGTTAAAATACCGGTCGCTTTCAACTGCCGTGTTATACGCATTTAAAGCATTGCCAAAGTTACGATGCATGGTAAAATCATTAACGTTTGCGCCTGCCATAGTGTAATCCGGCTCGTGATATGTAATGCCGTCCAGCAGTGCATTGTCGCTTGTGGGCTCATCTGATGTATCGTATTCTTCAATCGTATGGTCGAAAACAAGGTTCATATTGTTGTTGATATCCTCTGCGGAGGTACCGAAGCTCCATTGCTTGGCCCACTCATCGTCACTCTCCTGCCATGTATAATACGGTGTTGACTCTGTTGCTACTCCTCCGTACCATACATCAGGAGATCTTGTAACTACATCTAAAAATACTTCCGGATCCTTTCCCTTTTCTCTGAAAAGGTCTTTTATTTGCTCTATGAATTGCATATTGAGAGATAGTCGGTCTATATGACGTGCATTCACTATGACAAAAGCGTCTACACCCATATCCACATACATTTTGCAAACCTCTACAAGGTATTGGGCCACAGCGGGATTTTCGGTGTTTATGTCAACAAAGTCTCCGGTTATCTGAGAAAACTTACAGGTCCAATCATCCAAGTTAAAGCTCTTAAAATATCCGCTGTGATAATTGTTGTTTGGGTTAAACACATCGGAGGACGACAGCTTGCCTATGTCATAGTCTTTTTCAGCGGGCAGTGAGCCTGTTGAGTTTCCGTTATTAGAAAAATCCTCCAGATTTTTCATAAGGTTCAGTCTTTGGCTATACTGAGTAGCGCCCGTCTGCTTCCAATATTCCTCGGCGCTGTTTAATCCGTAAGCGTCAAGGAGTGTTTTTGTGGGAGTAAGCGCCTCTTGTAAGATAGAAAGGTCGGCGTCCTCGTTCACCTCAAAAAGCTTGCACAGATTTTCCTCGCCGAAATTCGAGGTGCTGTTTAAAGTAACCTCCTGGATGACCTTCATATCTCTTGCGTGGCAAGCGTTGATAAGATCCTGATAGGTGTACCCCTCGGATTCAAATCTCGGGTCTATCCTTTTCAGATTTATGGGGTGGTAGCCGTGGTAATCATAGCCCGAGGCATTCTGAGCAACGGGAGTAAGCTGCACCGCAGTAAAGCCGAGAGCCTTGATATAGTCCAGCTTTTCGATAAGCCCCTTAAAGTCGCCGCGCCATGCCGGGTCGGAATCGGGATTTCCTGCCTGACCGTCATCCCAGCAGTGAACATTGTTGCTTGAATCACCGTCGTAAAAACGTGTGATCATAAGGTAGTAGATGGATTCGTCTCTGAGATCCGTTCTCGTTGCAGGATAAATGAAATTATTAACATACACCGATTCCACATGAAGATAAACTCCGGCAGACGCCGGAGTCGGTACCGCCCCCGCCGCCATAATACATGTTAATAAAATTGATAAAAGCTTTTTTAGTTTCATGGTTTCAGTCCTTTCAAAATATATTTGTTGTTATATAGCTGTTTGTGCATTTTGAATATATAAATTACCTCCTTGAATGGATTTATTAACTGTTTTTATTATAATAAAATTTAAAAGCTTTGTCAATAGACTTGCCGTGAAACGACGTTTAAACGGCGTGAATCGACATGGCAATGCCGCGGCGAGCAAAAGTCAATGCTATGATCGCCATTTTACAAAATATTCACAGCCGCTTGTGATGTTAACTTGTTGTTTAAACAGATAAAAAGGCTATTGAAAAAAAGGAGG